>CALMDL010000052.1 GCA_937864995.1 uncultured Candidatus Altimarinota bacterium
ACTTGAAAAATTAGTTTTAGTCATTTTTTATATGAATTTATATTATAAAAAAAGAAAATTTAATGAAAGATTTTTTAGATGAATTAGAATGAGAAATATATTCTTTTAATAATGAAGATATAATCAATAAGCATATATTGTTAAATGAATGAATGGATTGAACTACTGAAAATATAGAAGTAGAAAAAAGAAACTTAAATAAAAATACTAAAAGTTTTAATAAAAATAACAATCAAAATAATAATCAAAACAAACCAAAACAAGATAATGAAGTTAGATGAAAATTTATATCTAAATTTCCTGAAACTAAATTTTATCTTCCATCATTAAGAGAATGATATACTAGATTTATTCCAATTTGATGAAATAATGAAACATGATCAAAAAATATGTGAATGGCTCAATATTGAGATGATATTGTTTTAATTGATTGTGGTATTCAATTTCCTGATTCTGATATGCTTTGAGTTAATTACTCAATTCCAGATGTATCGTTTTTAACTAGATACAAAAAAAATATTAAATGATTTATTATAACTCATGGTCACCTAGATCATATAGGGTCTCTTAAACATGTTTATCCTGCTGTTTGATGTCCTCCTTTATATGGTACTAGATTTACACTTGGTTTAATAAAGAAACAATTAGAAGAAGCATGATTATTACCTTATGCAACTCTTATAGAAGTAGATGCTTGAAGTAGAGATAAAATTAAAATTGGTCAATTTGATGTTGAATTTTTTAAAGTAAATCATAGTGTTCCTGACTGTGCTTGAGTTTATTTAGAATCCCCAACTGGTACAAGAATTGTTCATACTTGAGATTTTAAAATCGATTTTACTCCAGCAATAGATTCACCAGCTGATTTAGATAGAATTGCAGAAATTGGTTCTAGATGAATCTCTCTTTTGATGTCAGATTCAACTTGATCAACTAGAAGATGATTTTCTATGAGTGAAAAAAATGTATGAGAAGAACTTGAAAAAATAGTTTCAAATCATCATAAAGGTAGACTTATAATTGCTACATTTTCTTCATGGATTTCAAGAGTACAACAATTAATAAATATTGCTGAAAAATATGATAAAACTATATTTTTAAGTGGTAAAAGTATGGTTGAAAATGTTGCAATAGCTAAAGAATTAGGTTATTTAAACATAAAACCAGGAATTGTTAAAAAAATGACTCCTAAAAATACTGAAGGAATACTTCCACATAAACAAATAATTATTACTACTTGAAGCCAATGAGAACAATTTTCTGCTCTTGCTAGAATGAGTGAATGAAAACACAATGCTGTAGAAATTATTAGAGGAGATACTGTAGTTTTTTCTTCAAGTGTTGTTCCTGGTAATGAAAAATCAGTAGTTTGAATTATTAATAAGCTTATAAAATTATGAGCTAATGTAATAACAAAAGATGATTGAGAAGTTCATACATGATGACATGCATTTCAAGAAGAACAAAAAATAATGATTAATTTGGTAAAACCAAAATATTTTATGCCTGTTTTCTGAGATTTATATTTTAGAACTGCACATAAAAATACAGCAATGAATATTGGAATGAAAGAAGACAATGTTTTAATGCTTGAAAACTGAAATATAGTTGATTTTGCACCAAATAATTGAAATGTCTTTAAATCAAAAATAAAAGTACCTATAGCTGAAATTATTATTGATGGTCATGGTATGTGACTTGCTACAAGTCATGTAATTAAGGCTAGAGAAAAAATGATGAATTCTTGAGTTTTGGTTATTATGTTTAAAGTTGATAAAAAAACTAAAGCTGTTTTATGACATATAAAACTTGAATCTAGATGACTTGTCTATCTTGAAGAAGTTAGATTTATTCATAGAATGATAATAAAAAAAGCAAGAGATGTCTATGAAAATACTGTTAAAGATGTTCCAGATATGGAAGAAAAAGATCTTTTAAAAATAATTAGAGATGATTTAGAAAAATTTCTATTACAAAAAATAGATAGAGAACCAATGATTATACCAATGCTTACAGAAGTATAAAAATATTTTACAAAAGACAAAAACTCCTTAAAATAGTTTTGTCTTTTATTTTTTAAATAAAAAAAATGATTAAAAAATATAATTTACTAGTAATAGTGTTGTTAACTTTGTCATTAACTTCTTGTTTTTGATGAAATGGTGATGCTGAAAAAGCAAAACAAGAATTGTTAAAAGAAGATAACTCAATAGAAGAAAAATTTGAAGAAAATATTTCTAAATTTGAAGAAGCAGAAAAAATAGAAAAAGAAAAAATTATTATTAATTATTTAACTGAATCAAAATTTATAGAATTAGACTCTATAGATGAAAATGATTTAAGTTCACTTGAAGTTGAAATTACATGAAAAACACTTGTTAATGTAGATAAAATTAATGTAACTTTTTCAAATAATACCTCAAAATTTCCAGTTGATAATTATGCATTAAAAACTTTTAAAAGTTGAGATGATAAATTTTTATATAGAGCATTTAAAAAGTATGAGACTTTAGATTATGGTGAAAATAAATACATAATTGAATCTTATTCTTGAGATGAAGTTTCTAAAATAGAGTTAATATTAAATGTAGAAAATGAGGAAAATTCTTCTGAGAATATTGATGAAGAAGTTGTTACAGAACAAGTAAATTTATCTAGTCTTCCTGTTTGATGAGATTTTTGAAATCCAGTAGATGTTTGATTATGAAAATTTACATATAGTGATATTAAATGATTACAAATTGAAAAATTAATAAATGCTAATTTGGAATTGGAAACAGATTCTGTAAATGAATTTTTAGCTGATAGAATTGATTGATGGTTTTTTTGGAATAGTTTAAGACCTATTTCTTGAGAAGAATGAGTATCTTTTTATCTTATAAGATTAGAAGGTGATAAATATTTTTATGAAAAGCATTATTTTACAACTTCATGATTTTATTGAGTTTTAGTTTTGGAAACTTGAACTTGAATAGATTTAAATTGACTTAGTGAAAAAAATAGTCAATTAAAAGAAAAAAATATTGATTTTACTATAACTACAATTTCAGATAAATTATTTAAAAAATTATAAAAATGAGAGTACTTTTAAAAATAAGCTGAGAAGCGTTAAAATGAGAAAAAGATTTTTGAATTGATCCAGTTTTTTCTATGGATGTTGTTTCAAAAATTAAAGAAATATATGATAAAAATATAGAACTTGCAATAGTTATTTGATGAGGAAATATTTATAGATGATCAAATTTGATTTCATCATGAGTAAATCCAGCAGATTCACATAATTTAAGTATGTTATCTACTGTTTTTAATTGAGTTGTTTTAAAAAATTTTTTAGAACAAGTTTGAATAAATAGTGTAGTAATGGATCCAAATTGAATAAAATTTTTGGAACAATATAATAAAAATAAAGCAATTGGTTATCTTGAAAATAAAAAAATAGTAATTCTTACATGATGAACGTGAAATCCATATTTTACTACTGATACTTGATGAGTTTTGAGATCTCTAGAACTTAAATGTGATATGATGATTAAAGCTACTAAAGTTGATGGTATATACGACAAAGATCCTGTAAAATTTGATGATACTAAATTTTATGAGAATATTTCATACACTGAAGTAATTGAAAAAAATTTAAAAATTTTGGATCAAACTGCAGTATCTTTAGCAAAAGAAAATAATCAGATTATTAAAGTTGTAAAATTATCAAAAAATTGAGCAGTTTTAAGAGCTATTTTATGAGAAAATGAAGGAAGTATTATAAGCTTATAAAAAACTTTTGACAAAAGCTTATTTTTTAATATGATACACGGGCAATTTTGAAAAGATATATACGACTTTTGAAAATTTTAAATAAATATAATTATTATATAAGTAAATCAAGATGTTAGCTAAATTAAGAAAAAGAAAAAGACTTAGAACTCACTGATTTTTAAAAAGAAGTTCTACTGATACAGGTAAAAATGTATTAAAAGCTAGAAGAAGAAAAGGAAGACATGTACTTACAGTATCTTACCCAAAAAGATTTCAAGAAATCAATGGTAAATCTAAAATGCATATTATTGCATGAGGAACTGCAAGAAAATCACCTTTTGATGGTAAAGGAAATTTTGTTAAAAGAAAATAAAAATTTAGTTTTTAAAATATTTTGTAGTGATTGCTAAAAAATATAGATTAACTGAAAAAGAAACAAAAAAGGTTTTACATAAGTGAAAACCTTTTTTTTCTTATTGAATTGTTTTGAATATGATTAAAAATGATTATGATTATAATAGATTTTCTATTGTATTATGATGAAAATCTGTAAAAACAAGTATTGATAGGAACTTTTTTAGAAGAAGATTTTATGATACATGTTCAAATAAAATTATAGATAATAAGGTATGATTTGATCTTGTTTTTTTGGTAAAAAAACAAACAAAACTAGATAAAAAAGATCAATTAAGTATACTTTGATTTGATAAAGATTTAAATTTTTTACTAGATAAATATAAAAAATAAATATGAAAAAAATTTTGGATTTAATTCTTCTTGTTATAGTTGCTATTTTAATATTTAGTTTATTTTGAGAAGAAAAACAACAAACATTAAGTGATAAATTGGATATTGCATTTGAAGCTAAAAATTTAACTATTCCAGCATCAGTTAATGTTTTGGTAAAAAATTATACTGCAACAGGTATTGTTTTAAATAATTGTAAAGATATAAATATATCAAATTCATGAGAAAAAATATTATTTAATGATTCATTTTGTAAAGATATAGAAGTAAAATCAGGAGAAGAAGTTAAAGTATCATTTGCTGATGAATATTCTAAATTTACAAGTGTTTGAAAATATACATTAAATTCAAAAATTTGAGATAAAGAATATTTTGACCAAGTTGAAATAGAAAATAAAGGAACTATTAAAAAATTATTTGTTTGAGTTGTTTACGCTCCTATTTTTAATTTAGTAATATGATTAATTGATTTATTTAAATGATCATTTTGATGGGCTATTGTATCAGTTACTATAATACTTAGATTGCTTCTTTTGTGGCCACAACATAAAATGATGGTATCACAAAAAAAATTACAATTAATTCAACCAAAAATTAAAAAAATTCAAGAAGAATTTAAATGAAATCAACAAATGATTGGTATGAAAATGATGGAATTATATAAAACTGAAAATGTAAATCCAGTAGGCTCATGTGGATTTTTGCTTATACAAATGCCTATATTATTGGTTATTTATCATATAATTATTGGTATACAAGATCCTGCAAATATATATTATTTGTATTCATTCTTACAATGATTTTCAATTTCAGATATAAATTTTTCATTTTATTCACTAGATTTATTACAAGTTTGATGAAAACAATGAGTAGCTTTAGCATTAATAGTTGCAATAATTCAATTTATTCAAGTAAAATTATCACTTAATTTAAAAGATAAGGAATTAAAAGCTTCATGAGTTGTTTTAGAAAAAAAACCAACTGATGATAAATATTCACAAATGATGCCAGATCCAGATATGATGAATAAATTTATGCTTTATTGAATGCCTCCAATGGTTTGAGTATTTACATATTCTTTATTTGCATGAGTTGGTATATATTGGGGAATTTCAACATTATTTATGTTATTTCAACAATTATTTGTAAATAAAATTTTAAAAAAGTAAAGGTGATAAGTGTCAATGATTTTGACACTTATGCCTTTTTTTATTAATATATCGCTATATTTATATAATAATTATTTATATTATGTTTAAAAAGATTTTGGCTACTTCTCTTCTTTTGGCATCATTTAGCTCAAGCTATGCTGCTACTACTGAAATAGAGTGTTCTACTGATCCAGTTTTTGCTGAATATTCATGTAATCAATGTTTTGATTGATGAATAAAAGAAGAATGAGCATATATTGGTTTATTAACTGATGTTTGGACAAATTCTTCAGAAAATGATAAAATAATGTATAAAGAACAACAAGAAATGCCAGAAATGGTAAATCTTAATACTTCTAAAGTAGAATGGTCACAAACTCCAGATGCAAAAGATTTTTGGGAATTTACTCCTGAATTTGAAGCTTTATTCTCAGAAGAACAAGATTGATATGTTTTACCTGCTGGGCAAAGCATAACTTGGTTAAAATCAAAATTATCATATGCATTTAAATTAGATAGAAGTGAAACTGCAAGTTGAGAAAATATCGGATTACTTGTTTATCCAATTTTAAGTCATACATTGTTAGATAATGGTGAATTAGGTATGAGTAATGCACCACATAATGAATGTGTATTATTTAAATCTGCTGCAGCTGGTGAAACACCAAAAGTAACTCCACCAAAAACTCTTCCACAAACTGGTCCTGCTGAATTTTTCTTATTATTAATTCTTGCAATGATTTTAGGTTTTGGTATAGTTAGATTTAAAAATAGTTAATAAAAAATAGATAGAGAGAAATCTCTGTCTTTTTTATTGTTAAATAATATAATAAATAGTCAAGTTAATTATTTTGAAAAATATTTTATAAATGTGGTAATATATAAAGGTATAAATTATATTATTAATAAAACCTATATGTTACACATTGTAAACCAATATAAAAAAATGTTTTTATCATTAGTTGAAACTAAATTTGAATGAACAACTCCGTATGATTCAAATGATGATAAATCTTTAAACTCTACAGAAATGTCAGAGTTGATTAAAGCATTAAAAGAAAAAAATGAAGCACTTTCTGCTGAAGTTGAAAAAAACTATGATTTAAAAAATCTTAAATCAGATCTTAATAGAGAAGAAGTTTTAAATTATATTACAACAAAAGCTAAAGAATATAAAGTTTCTTTAGATTGAATTGTTACTGAACATAAAGCTGCTGTTGCAAAAGTAGAATCTGAGACTAGAGGTGAATTAAGAACTATGGAAGAAACTGATACTTCAATGGAAATACATTTTGGTTCTGGTAAAACTGATTTTGTAGGACTTAGAGAAAATATAAATTATTCTTCATATGAAGAAGTTTTAAAAAGTCTTACATTTACTCAAATAAAAGAATTTATTAATACTATTTGATCAATTGCAACAAAAAACAATTTAAATGATAAATGAGGTTTTTATTTTACACCTTTTAATATAGGTGATTTAAAAGATGAATTTACAAAAATTTGATATAAGGCTGATGGAGCTTTTGGTGGTATAGAAATGGGATCACTTTTTGAGCTTTTTAAAAATGTTTATAAAACTCAAGAAAAATTAAATAAAAGTACAAAATTTTCTGATAAACTTTGAGTAATTTTTGATTATAATCAAGATTGATTATTAGATGATAATGTACATTTTTATACAAAAGAAAAACAATTTTTTCAAGCTGTTAAAACAGAGGCTCAATTTGAAAATTTATTAAAAAATTTATGATATCAATCAAAAGAAGAATTTAATTTAGCTTTTGAAAATAATTATTTTGCTGCAAGAGCAGAATTTAAAAATAGATTAGGTAATGTATTAAGTGTAAAAGATGTTATAAATCCTGCTGAAATGCTTAAAAATCCAAAAGCTTTACAAGAATTTAATGAAGCTAAATTAAAAGCAGAAGTTGAATTAGAAAAAGCATTAAATACAAATGAAAAAACAAAAACTCTACCAAAAGAAACTAAAGATGCATTAAAATTACAAGCTGTTTGATTAATTGCAGGTTCTGCTGTTTGAGCTTGAGCATCATTTGATATTTCTGGACTTACTAATGATATAATTGATTCATTACAAATTGGTATTATAAATTGAGTACCATGAATTTGAATTGCAAAAAATATTTTTAAAACTAAAAATGGTTGATTTAGAGTTGATATTTGAGCTGTAAATTTAATACCAATGATTTCTGCATCATGAGTTATAAAAGAAGCTGAATATGATGAATTTAAAAAATTATTTCCAAAAGAAATAGATTCTAAAACTCAAGTTACTTTAACTGCTGCAGTTTCTGCTATATGATCAGCTGTTACTTTAGATTTTGCAAATGCTAGTGAAAAAACAAAACTTGGTATAGAAAAAGCAAAAGAAAAAATGTCAAATATTTTAGATAAAGTATTTGATGAAATTAAAGCTTGAAAAACTTTTGAACAATCAAGTTTTAAAGATGAACCATCAAATAAAGCTGTTTATGAGGGACTTACTTGATTATACAAATCAAATGGGTCAAATCCAGAATTAATAAAATACTTAAAAGAAGGTTCATTAAAAAATTATGAAAGAGCATTATATCAAAATGCAGATTGATTAAATTATTCTGGAGTAAGTGTTTGATTATTATTTTTAGCATGATATTTACCAGTTCCATTAGTTTTAGTTCAATGAGATTATCATAGAACAGAATGGAAAAGAGTTTTACCAGCTTGAGCAGTAGAAGAAGAATGAGAAAAAGAAACTTCTTGAGAAGCTACTCCTCCAAAAACAACTAGAGAAAATTTAAGATCAAATTTTGAAAAAGATACTGATATTGATACAAAATTATCTTCATTTGAAAGTGCATTTTCATTTAGAACTCGTTATAATAAAGGTGCTCTTGCATTTATGTCTCCTGAATGAAGTTTAGAATCTAGATGGAATTGATTATTACAATTATCAAAATGAGTAAAAGCATTAAGAGATGTTAAATTAAATCAATTTTTAACGTGAGTAAAAACAGAAAATGAAAAATGGTTAGTTATTTCTACTATTTCTCAATATATGAAAAAAGCTAATGATTTTAATAATTGAGATATTAAATCATGGAATGAAAATGTTGATAAATATGTAAAAACAGATAAAGATAGAAGAAAAGCATTTGATACTATGATGTGATTTAGTTTAGAATCAGAAGCAGAACAATATTATACAAAATTAAAAGATGCAAAAGGAAAAATTGGTGAAACAAAAATAAAATGAGTATGATTTGATGCAACTGCAAGTAAAAATGTTGAAACAAGTAAAACTGTAAAATGAATGGATACTCTTTATACAAATTTAAGTATATTAACTGTTGATGGTCAACCATTACTTATACCTATTACAGATAATGCAAAAATTGAAGCGTTTAAAGAAAAAATTAAATCTTCAAAAAATGTTTCAGAAGATGTAAAAGCAAGCTTAATAGCTTGAATTGATAATGGAAGTGTTGAATTAAATTTTTATAAAGATCCAGAAGGTTTTGATGATAGAATATTACCAATTATTAAAAAATCTACACCAGGTGATAAACCAGGGAAACCAGGAATAACTCAAGATTCTCCAGTTATAGAAGTATTTCAACCTGAACATAGTACTGT
>CALMDL010000053.1 GCA_937864995.1 uncultured Candidatus Altimarinota bacterium
ACTAATAATTGTTTTCATAATATTTTAATTATAATTTAATAAGCTATTTATTTTGTATCAATTTAGTACTTTTCTTGAATCTAGATTTTTTAAATTTTCTTCATCAAGAGAAATTACAAAAGATAGGTTATCAACAATTCATCATAATAATTCAATTAAATCTATTGCTGCTTTTATAGTTCCTCAAGTTGCTAATAGATCATCAATTAAAGCTACTTTTTGTCATTTTAGTATTTCATTTTCTTGAATTTGTATTTTTTCAATTCAATATTGAAGTGATTAACTTACTTCTTTTGTTTTTCATGGTAATTTTCAAGCTTTTCTTATCATTACAAATGGTTTATTTAATTGTTTTGCTATTAGTGTTCCAAAAATAAATCATCTAGCATCAAGTCATACTATGATATCTGCATTTCTACAATTGTTAGCCATTTCAAAAATTGCATAATTTAATGCTTCATTGTTTGCTAATAATGGAGAAATATCTTTAAAATTTATTCAAGATTTAGGGAAATTTTGATAATTTGAGATAAAATCTTTTAAGTCTATTTTTGGCTTGTATAAATCTTTTCTCGATTCAAATTTACAAACTGCTTCTTTTAATATTTCTTCAATACTTAACTCTGGATTAGTAAAAGCTAATACTTCGCTAACTAGTGATTTTGTTATTTTTTCTACTTCACTTATGTTTGTTTTTTCTCTTGAATATCTATTTCTTAATTCTTGAATCTTTGAATTCCATTTTCAAAAGTTTATAATTAAACTATTTATGTCAGAATATTTTTTTTCTCAAGATAGAGGAGCTATATTTAGTTCACTACTTATCGATAATAAATTTATCAAAACATCAGATGCTTCTTTGTAAGTTTCTTCTTGATTTCAAGATTGTTTTGCTTCTATTAATTCAGCTATTTCTTGTGAAACTTTATTCATAACATCATCAAAACTTATGTGAGCATATTGTTCAATTGATTTATATTGAGCTATGCTTTTTTCTATAACTTTATTTTCCATATTTTTATAATTAATTTGTAAATGCAAAAGCAGTATAAATTAAAAATAAAATTTTATTTTAAAAAGTATGATTTCGTTTCAATTATTTTTTGATATTTAATTATTTTGTTTATAATAAAAGAAAAAGTATAATAAAATTATTAGTAACATTTTGTAACATATGAATAAGTTTATAAGAATATTAGAGTGAATTTGATTATCAAAAAATCATTCTATCATTTATCTTAAATTGCTTGAATATTGAAAATCAACAATTACAGATATTTCTGAAATTACTCTTTTACATAGAACTCAACTTTATAGATTATTACCATATTTGATTGAATCTGGTTTTGTAATTGTTACTTTGGAGTGAAAGAAAAAATATTATTTTCCAGCATCACCAAGTATTATCAATGATGCATATTTAGAATTGCAATCACAAACAAAATCTAGTTTATCTACTCTTGAAAATATGTATGAAAGCATAGATAAAAAACCAATTGTAACTTATAATCAAGGTAAAAATTGAATTACAAATTTGTTTAATGATATAGTTGAATCAACTAAAAAATGAGATGTATTTTATCGTGTTACTTCAGAAGTAGATACTGACTTTATTAATCAAAATTATTTACCAAAATATTACAGAGAAAAAAGAGATAAAAAAGATTTAGAGAGATATGTTATTATGTCATCTAAATCTTCTAAATCTAAAAAAAATAGACTAGAAAGGGAATTAAAAGTAATTCCAGAAAATATAGATGAATTTCAAGATGATATACTTATGACAATTTATGCCAACAAAGTTTGATTTATAGATTTCAATACTGAAACTTCTATAATAATAGAAAATAAGCAAATAGCAGAGTTTCAAAAGAAATTATTTAAGTTACTTTATAAAAGTTTAAAGTAACTTTTTTATTTTTCACATAGTCATATAAACAGCCATACATACTTTTGGATCTATAATTATTCATGATTTTATTTGAGAGTTTATAAATTTATCAAAATCATTATATGGGATTTCTATTACTTTTATATCTTCCATTTCTCATAAGTTTTGTTTATCTTTTTCTCAAATTATTTCTATATCAAATATTGTCGTTGTTTCACTAGATTTTCAAGCACTTCATGATGTTTTTCATAAATAATCTATACTTTTAATTTTTTTGTATCAAGTTTCTTCTACTACTTCTTCTTGCATTATTTTTTGTGCACTCAATCATTTTTTATCTATCAATCAAGCTACAAGT
>CALMDL010000054.1 GCA_937864995.1 uncultured Candidatus Altimarinota bacterium
TGCATAGTTGGTTTATAAAATTGAAGATATTTCAAATAAATATATCTATTTTTTTTACTTATTAATATAATAGGTAAAAAATATTGCTTTTTTTTTACCTATTAGTAGAATTGGTAAAATTTTTAAATATTTTTTAACATATAAAAATATGGAAAATAATAAGCCTTTTAATAATTTACCTCTGTTACCTGTAAATTTTGAAAATGTTATGACTACAAAGATGTATAAAAAAGTCATAAAAACAAATAAAGAGTTAGCAAGATTAAATTGAATAGAACTAATGAATAATAGAAAAATATCTGAGATATTTTTAAACTCATTAGTTTTAACAGAATCTATTGATTCAAATATAATAGAAAACATAAATACAACTATTGATAGTGTAGCATTATCAAATGCTATAAAAGATTTAAAATGAAGTGAAAAAGAAACAATTAGATATAAAGATGCAATGATGTATTGATTAAATGAAATGAAAACAAAAAATAATATATTATCTCTAAATACTATTATTTGAATACAAGAAAAAATAGAAGAAAATACAGCTTGAATAAGAAAAGTTCCATGAACTATTTTAAAAAATGAAAAAACATGAGAAATAGTTTATTATCCACCTGAACCTACTTTTTTAAATAATTTATTAAATAATTTAGAATTATATATAAATAAACCTGAAGTACAAGAACTTGATGATTGTATAAAATCTGCAGTTATTCATTATCAATTTGAATCAATTCACCCTTTTTTAGATTGAAATTGAAGAACTTGAAGAATATTAATTTTGTTATACTTAATCAAGCAATGACTTTTAAATTTTCCTATTTTATACATATCTTGATATATAAATAAAAATAAATCTGATTATTATAGATTACTACAAGAAGTTAAATCAAAAAATAACTGGGAAGAATATATTATGTATATTTTAGATGCTATAGAAAATCAATCAAAAGTTACTTGAGATAAAATATTAAAAATAAACAAATTATATAAAGAAGTAAATTATAATTTTACTAAAAATTCAAACTTAAATTGAATAGAAAAACTATGTGATTTATTATTTCAAAAAATATATATTACTTTTTGAGAAATACTTGAAAATCTAGATGTAAGTAAACCTACTTTGATAAAAAAATTAAATGAATTAGAAGTTTTAGGTCTTATAAACAAAGTAAAAGATTGAAAAAATACTCTGTATTTTATATGAGAATATTTAGAAACTTTAAAAAAATAACTAAGAAATCTTAGTTATTTTTTCATTATTCCAAAATAGTTCATCACCATTCTACTACACTAAATCATTTTCTATCAAA
>CALMDL010000055.1 GCA_937864995.1 uncultured Candidatus Altimarinota bacterium
TTTTTGAATTACTTGAAGATAATGATGGTAAAATACCTTTAGAAAAAGAAAAAAACGTAGATATTGTTATAAATTATCTTGTAAAAAGTTGAATTGCACCAAAATATATAGAAGAAATAATTCCAACAGATAATTTTTGAAAAGTTTTAGAAGCAATGAAGGATAAATCTACTCCAGAATATAGATTTATAAATAAACTTACAATTTCTATTATAGTTATAAATATTATTTCAATAACAATTTCAATTATATTACTTGTTATCTTTATTAGAAAAACTATTTATCCTATAAAAGATATAACTCAAAAAATTAAAGAAATACAAACGCAAAAAAAATCATCTAAACAAACTGAAGAAATCATTTATTATAATAAAAAAGATGAGGTTTGACTTCTTGTTAGTGCTATAAATAATCTAAATAAAAGATTAAATATGCAGGATGAGATTAGAACAAGATTGCTTGCAGATATTAGTCATGAATTAAAAACACCAATTACATCTATACAATGTTACCTTGAATGAATATCTGATTGAGTAATTAAGCTTGATCAAAAAAATCTAAATTCAATTACATATGAAATGAAAAGACTTATTTCACTTGTAAATAAAATAATGGAATATGAAAAATTGGATAGAAAAAAACTAGATTTAAATCTAAGCGATTTTTCACCAAATGACTTAGTAATCTCTCTTGTTGAAACACATAAAAAAAGACTTAGAGAAAATAAACAAAGAATAAAAGTAACATGAGAAACTAATGTTGTGATAACTGCAGATAAAGATTTATTTATACAACTTGTTCATAATTTAATTTGAAATTTTTTGAAATATGCTTGAAAAAAGACTTTTTTAAGAATAAATATTACAAGAAAATATATAGATTTTTCAGATGATTGAGTATGAGTAAAATCTAGTGAAATTCCATTTTTAACTGAAAAATTTTATCAATGAAATATGGAAAAAACTTGAGATATAGATAGTAGATGAATATGAGTATGATTGTCAATTGTAACAAAAATAATAGAAAGTCATTCTTGGAAATATGAAATAAAGTCAGAAGTGTGAAAATGATTTAGTTTTAAAATATATATATAATCTTCACACAATATTCACATTAAAAATTTTCTTTTATTAAATTTTTTAATATTATATATCTACAAGTTAGGGGTTGTTAAAGTTAAAGCCTAAAAATGATTTTATTTATCCCCTTTCTTTGTTTATTAATTATAAAAATGCTTAAAAAAATACTTACATTTTTTGTTGTATTCATTATGTTTTTTACCACTAAATCAAATGCATTTGATTTAGTTTTTAATGATGAAGCAAAAACTATAAGAGAATTAAAAGAAAATATTGAATGATTAGATAAAGAAAAAAATGATTTATATTTAAAATTAAAAGATTTTGCTCCTGATCAAACTCTTACATGATTTTTTAGAGATGATTTAACTCTTGATGAATTGCAAAAATTAAAATTAATTGTTGAAACATATAATCAAAATAAAAAAAATCTAGAATCAGAATTGTATGAAAAATCTAAAAACTTATTAGATACATCTGATATTAGAGTTAAATTACTTGAAGAAAAAAAAGAACTATATAAAAAAATGACTTCATATATTAAAGTTGAATATTATCAAAGTTATTTAGAATATATCAAATCTGATACTGTTATTTATTCTGAAAGAAAAGTAATTGATTCAGATATATATAGAAAACAAGAAATACTTAATAATAAAGTAAACATACTTGAAGAAAAAATAAGAGAACATAAATCATATTTGGAGGATAGTTTAAAAAAACTTGTAGAAAAAACTATGGATGAAAAAATTTCTTTTTTATCAAATAATAAAAGTTTTAGTGCACTTGATAATAAAGAAAAAGTATTAATATTGGAAAAAACAATATTTAAAATATCAAATAATATTGAATCTTTGAAGAATCAAAATTTAACAAGCGATATTACAAATTTTGTCAAAGTTAACAATGATAAAAAAATAGAAATTTATAATATAGTGTTAAGAAAATTGGAATTATTTAAAGATACTTATAAATAAAAAAGAACAAACAAAAGTTTGTTCTTTTTTATTTATATTTTCCAATTAAAATATTTTTCAAGTCATAATCTCTCATCGTCAAATTTAAATAATTTTCAATCTTTTTTCAGCATTTCAAGTACTTCATCTACTATTTTTTTAGATACATCACTACCATATAAATGTTCCTTTTTTATCATTGATTTATTTCATATTGCTCATTTTACAATATCAACAATAAGTTTAGAATTTACTGGTGGAGCAATTATATTAGTTCAATCTAAAATAGTTTCAGTCCTGTCTGAACCAAATCTTATAGTTACACATGGAACATGAACAATATTTGCTTCTTCTTGCATACTTCAACTATCTGTAACTACAGCTCAAGCTTGACTTATCATATCAATAACTTCAGCATGATGAGCTAATGCAGGTCAATATGCAAAATTATCTTTATATTTAGTTTTTAATTTTTCTATATCTTCTCTAAGTCAATAATTATCTATTGCAAATTCACTAGCATAAAGTCATAAAAAACAAACATTAATTCAATCTTCAATAAGTTTTTTAATTGCATTATATATTACTAAAAATCTTTCTTTTTTTTCTGTATTTTCTCTTCTATGAATAGTAATAAATATAAATGGTTTTCATTTCATATTTGGAAATTTTTCAAATGCTGTAGAGTTTCATAATTTTTGTTTTGAAATTTCAATTGCATCTGCAACAGTGTTACCTACAACTTTTATGTGTTCTTTAGGAAATCATTCTTTTTTAAGAGTTTTTTTATATAATTCAACTGGTACTGCAAATAATCAAGTTGAAGCTTCTATTCATCTAGTATCAAATTGTTCAGGGTAAGGTTCTATACTCCCTGTTTCATATATTTCAAAATCCTGAAGTTCTTTATAATATTTATCCCAATCAAATTTACCACTTTCATAATTAGTAAATAAATTGTGATAAAAATCTCTATTTGGTGTAAATGTTCTAATTCATGCTTCTACATGAACTACTGCAAATTTATTTAAAAAAGCAGCTTTATCAGCTGTCGTAGCTGTCAATGTATCACCATGTACATACGGAACAGGTATTTTTTTGTAAATACTTGATAATTCAACCAAAAAATCTCAAAGTCTTTCTATAACAAGAGAAAACTTTTTATGTATTGGTCAGAATATGTTTAAATTAACATCAACTTCCATTCAAAACTCACTAAGTACTCAAACACTCAGATTATAATCATAATGTTGTCCAGTATGAACAAGTATAACTAATTCTCATCTAGATTTAAGCTCTAAATATAATGGTGCTTGCTTAATAATATCTGGTTTAGTAGCTATCATTATTATATGAGCATATTTTTTAGGATTGTTTTCTATATCAAACCAAAAATTTGGTCTGATAAAAACACTATTATCTTCTTTATTTGTTGTTTGCATTAAAAAACTCTATAATTAATAAACTTTTTTAATTATAGAGTTTTTTTAGTCTTTGCAAGAAAATATTTAAAATTATTAAATATAATTTTTATTTAAAATAATATCATGTTCAAATCAATATAACTACTAATAAAGCAAGTAATATTTGTTTTTTTGTTGGTGAATCTCCTAGTATAATTTTCATTGAAAATATAGAAAAAACTATTGTTATAAAACTTAAAAGAGATGCTATTAATACTCAACTTTTTTCAATAATAATAATTGATAAAACAAATGAAATCCGTCATAAAGTAGAAGAAGTAACTCTGTACTTGTAAAATTGTTTAGGTTGGGTTAAAAGTGTTTTAAAATTTCTTTTAAGCAATATATTTGAAAATAAATGAAATCATAAATATATAAAAATAATTACAGAAAAAATATCTAGTGTTGAGTATTCAAATAATATTCTTCACATAATAAGAGTTGTACATGCATACAAAAATTTAACAAAAATATATAATTTAACATCCTTTTCTATTCAAAAGTTTTTGTAATCTATACTAAAAAGCATAATTATTACAACAGTTAAAATTGAAATTAAAAGAGTAGGTATACTTGTATATCAAGGATTTCAATAAAAAAGTATAAATCATAATAAAATTATGAATAATTTATCAAAACTTCAGTATGGTAGTATTTTTGATACTTTTACTCTTTTAAAAATAGAAACTTCAATTAATGAAGCAAATCAATCAATAAATCATCAAATAATAAGTAAAATAATAACCTTATTATCAAAAAATATATTACTATTTATTCAAAAAATAAATACAAGTATATAAATAAAAATTAATCCAATTACTGGTCAAAATAAAGTTATTAATCAATTATGTAAAGTTGAGTTATCAATTGCTTTTTTCCGAAAACTTGATGAAATTGCTGCAAAAAATGATGCAATTAATCAAAATATTATATTCATACTAATTAAAAAGTTCTTTTATAAAATCAATTATTTTTTGTAAAAAAGTTCTATTATCTATATTGTTTTTAGATTTTTCATTATCAATTTTTGTTAGACCATTTTTTATATCAATAGTATTTTCTTGTACCTTAATGAGATTTTTATCTAATACTGTAATAAATCAAGAAAATAAGTTTAATCAAACAGCAGAATCAGGATTTATTTTATTTGATAATAAAACAAGAGAAGTGTTTAATTTGGTAATCGTTTGCTCTCTAAAAACCCTGTCTTTTATTGCTTTTAAATATTCATCGCGAGTGATTCTTAAATTTCTAGGTAAATAGTTATCTATATTTTTTATATCCTCTATTTCATCTATTTTATCAAATATTTCTTTTATTTCATCATTAGTTATTTCTTCTCAAGCCAATATTTTATTGGCAATATCTCAAGATATAAATCAAGAATCTACCATCTCTTTTAATTGAAACATTTCTTGTTCTGCTTCTATTTCTATACTAATTTTTTCTTTTTGTAATTTAAATTCTAAAGACTTTTTTTCTTCTAGTTCTTTTTCCTCTTGTATTAGTTCTTTTGATTGATTTTCACCTTCTGAATTTAATACGCTATTTTCTAAAGACATATTTTAAAATTATCATTTAATAAATTTATTATATTAATAAAATTAAAAAAATAAAAAAATTTGCATAAATAAGAGAAATAAAATATAATTTGGAGGTACTTTAAATATTAACTTTTTTAAATATGCTTAGATTTATTGTTCCGTTTATAATTATATTGTTTCCTATTTTTACAATTGGGAAATTTGGTGTTGGATGATTAGTTCCTGCTATAATATTTGATGCAATATTAATTTCTCTATCTATTAGAATTATTACACCAAATACAGTTAAAACAGTAGAATTTTTAGGTAGATTTAATAGAATATTAAGACCAGGTTTTCATTTTATTATTCCATTTCTTGAATGGACAAAAAGCCAAACATTATTTAGAAGAAACTTCCCTATTGATGTAGAATGAATTACTTGAGATAATGTTACTGGGTATATTTGATTAAATGTTATCTATTATATAGAAGATGATAGAAATGATACTACTGAAGGTAATATTTATAAATCAATTTATAATATTGATGATCCGAAAACAATGATGAGATCAACAATTGATGAGCAATTAAGAGCAATGATGGTAACTTTTACTCATAAAAATATTTTTGAAAAAAGAGAAGAAATTGGTGAAGCAATAGAAGCAAGACTTAGAGAAAAATTAGCTACATTTGGTTATAGATTAGATTCAATTCAAGTAAGAGATGTTAAATTAGAGTCATCTGTTATGGCTGCTATGAACAAAATAGTTGAAACACAAAAATTAAAAGAAGCTGCATTAAATGAAGCAGAAGCAAAAAAAATAATGCAAGTAAAAGAAGCAGAAGCAGAAAAAGAATCTAAAATACTTCTTTGAGAAGGTATGGCAGGTCAAAGAATGAAAATTGCAGAATGATTTAAAGAATCTGTTGATTTAATTAAACAAACTGATAGTTCATTAAATGCTGAAAAAGTACTTCAATTTTTACTTGATTCGTCTAGAATTGAAACACTTTGAAATATTGGTTCTAAAGATAATTCTAAATTAATTTATTTAAATGAAGATTTAGAATGAAGAGCATCTAAACTTGTTTCATGAAGCGAAATTATGTAATTAAAAACTAACTTTAAAAAGTTAGTTTTTCTTTTGTTGACATTTTATATTTTATTATATAATTAATAAAATAATTTAAAGAAAAATGCTTAAAAAAACAGAAAATCAATTTAAAGTAGAGTATCAAGAAATTGAAATAATTGATGCAGATCAAGATAATTTATCTGATGAATTGAAATCTACTATTAGATTATTAGAAATAATAACAAAATGAAAAGTAGATAAATTGATACAATCAAATAAATTAGATCCTTTTAGCTGAAAAAAAGAACTTAAATTTATATTAAAAAATGGTAAAAGATATAGAGTTGTAGAATGAGAGTGAATTTATGAAGAATCAGATAAACTTATAGCACAATAAAAAAACTAACTTTGAAAAGTTAGTTTTTTTAATATATATCATCAATAGATTTTTTAAATTCATGAAAATCTATTTCTAAAAGTATAGTTGCAGCATGTTTGAAATTATTACAAAAATCTAGTTTTCAGCAAACTATAGGTATTCATTTATCCTTCATACAATGTCATTTACATGCATTATTTTGTGCATTTACTAATAATCAAGAAGGAGTTTTTATGTAATTTCATCATGATATTAATTTTTCGCTTTCAGTTCTATATAATTCTACTGTTTCTTCTATAGTTCTTGGTCTTTGTTTTTCTCTAGAAATTACAACATCAATTTTTTTCTCTAAATCACTCAATATTAAATAATTATTTTTAAAACTATTTACATAGTAGTTTTTTATTTAGTAATTACAAATTATTTTATATAAATTGTATATCATTTTATATCTTTTAATTCATTAACTAGATCTAAAAAAATTTTCAATTCTTCAGATATTTTTTTTAGATTTAATATGTTTATAGTTATATCTCAATCAAAATTATAACTTTTTGAAGATAATATATCCCAAAAAGCATCAAAATTATTTCAAAAATACTCTGGAAAACCTAATTTTTCAGAAAAAATACTAAATATTTCGTATTTTGATTTTATATTATTTAAATCAATATTTATATCTATTTTATTCATATTATTCAGGTTTTTTATAATAATATCATCTTTTAATTCTTCTAATATTTTCAATTAAAAAATTTATCCAATATTTTTTAGTTATTGGTAAATCTTGTGCATGTAATAAACTGTAATCATATCCAGCAAATTTTCTTTTAAATTTACTTACTCATGATATTGGATGCTTAGGATTATCATCAGGAGAAACTCACCAAAAATTATAAGTTTCACATCAAGCATTTTTTGCAGATTTTATAGCTTCCCATTGACATAAATAATTTGGAGAAAATTTAGGACTTTTAATATCACTAGTAGCAATATAATAAACACAAGTTTTTCAAAATTTAATAGTCATTAAAATACTTTCCACATTTCAATTATATCTTGCAGAGATTGTAGTGATGTTATCTAAAAAAACTATATATAAATTATTTATAAATTCACTTGAAAATGGATGATATCATATCTTTTTTGAATGCTGTATATGCATAGTTGTCAATTTATCAATTTGTTCTTTTGTATTTCAAAAAACTATTTCAACACCTTCTTTTATAGCTCTATTAATATAATATCTATCCTCTTTTTTCATATTAGATAAAAGCTCTTCTTCACTTGGTTTTAAATTCAGTATATGAGTATCTTCAGCATGCTCATGCATAGGAGCATTTATAAATCAAAGTTTATTAAATGATTTTTTATTTTGAATCGTATTTTTTACAGGGGAATTAAATCTAATAAAGTCAGCATTTTCACTTTTTGCAAACTGTTTTAAAGTAGCATTTATTGAATTTAATACTTCAAAAAAATCAATATTTTTGATTATAAGTGGAGTATGTGGTGCAAAAAGGTATGTTCATCTTTTTGCTACATTTTTTATAAATGGCAATAATCCTATTAAATTATTTTTTATATCATAAATTCAAAATCTTATAACTTTTTTTCACAATATCATTTGTAATTCACACCATTCCCAACTAGATAAGAAACTATAAAATTCAAAATCATTTCTTTCAACAAAATTATTCCAAATATCTTTGTTTTTTATTTCTATTATCTTATACATCTTTTTTTCAAGGATTATATATTAATTCAATTTCTTTATATACATCTTCTAAATTTCAATTATTTGCACAAATAGATGGCAATAATTGAATTGATACTTCATTTCTTATAGGAAAACTAGCATTTTTATAACCATTTGAAAATTCAATAGTTACTGGTAAAATATCTATTGAATTGTTAGTTTTTAAATAATCACTAACTATTTTTTTGTATCAATTATAGACTTCAGGATTATCTTTTAAATCAAGATAGCCAGCTCAGGTGATAAAAATAAATAAATTTCATTGTGATTGTAAAACTTCAGTTGATTTTGAAAATGCATTTTTATTAACTATTTTTGATTTTAAAAATCTAGATTCAAATCTAGATTTTGCTTCCTCAAAAGAAAATCATTTTGCCATATAATATTCAATACTTCTTTTACTTAGTACTCATATATGTCACTGACTTTTTAAATAATCTCATAAAAATTTTGTTTCCAAGAGTCAATTATGCATTATTCAATTTATTGAAATATTTTGTGACGAAAATAATTCTCTCATTAAAAATCAATCTACAAATGCTGGATGGTTTGCAACAATTAAATATGATTTTCATTTTTCAAAATTTTCAATTCACTTTATATTTACTTTAGATACAGAAATAAATGTAAAAATTTTTGATAAAGTAGAATTTATTAATTCTCAAATTTTTACATTTATTTCATTTGATTGAGTTTTTGAATTTATAGGTGAAACTAAGATATTCATTTATTGAAATTATTAGCTAATTTTACAATTATTTTTGCATGTTTAAACTTTATATTTTTGTTATTTGGTAAAAATAAAATTTTACTTGCAATTTCTTCTGATAATGGACAATCTCAAATATATTTTGCTTTTTCTATATTTGATCAAATTGGAGCAATATTAGTATCTGACCAACTATTTCAAAGAATAATTTTATAATTTTTCATATAGTTATAAAATTCATCTTTTGTTTCTTTTGATTTAAAAATAATAGGATATCTAAAATAATTTACCATTTCATTTTTTCATTCAGTAAATGCAGATTTAAAGTAATTTGATTCTAGGTTTGCTTCATAATATAGAGAAATTTCTTCCCTATCTTTTTGATAAAAGAAAATAAGATGCAAGTCATCTAATGCTAAATCAGCCAAACTATTAGGTAATTTATAATTTAAATTATTATTATCACAATTTTTTTCTTTTTTATCCAAAATTTCATTTATTAAATGACATTTTCTAGCTATAAAAATAATAAATTTTCATAATCAAAAAAATCTATATGTCTTAAGTGATAAA
>CALMDL010000056.1 GCA_937864995.1 uncultured Candidatus Altimarinota bacterium
TATGTTTTTCAAAAACATGAGCATCAATAGATTTTATTGGCTTAAGTAATGATATTAATTTTCATGTTTTTGTAAATCCATTTACTTTTAAAACTATCCTATCAACACTCTTAACTCATTTTAGTTTTCAAGGTCAAAATCATATCATTGCTGAACTAGCTCATACATATCATTTTACAAATTGTATATTGTATTCTGTTAAGTATTCTTTGAATTGTTCAAACTCATTATATGCATTTTTTATTTCTTGCAATGCTTCATCTCATAATGCTACCATATAATTAAAATCATCTAAATGACTTCTTTCTCATCTTATATATTGTACTAATACTTTTCATGATGTATTCAATAGTTTTATTACATCACTTGGTGAGTCTTTTAAATCTTCAACCGCTTCATTAAATGCTTCTCATGCTCAATCTGCATATCATTTATTTTCTTCATATGCTTTTTTAAATGTATATTTTATATTTAAAAATT
Organism: uncultured Candidatus Altimarinota bacterium; assembly: GCA_937864995.1. Taxonomy (GTDB): domain Bacteria; phylum Patescibacteriota; class Gracilibacteria; order BD1-5; family UBA6164; genus JABWCI01. The sequence goes on from CALMDL010000056.1 coordinate 481, forward strand.
TATTTTGAACATATTTTGCTATTAAATCTTTATTTATTGCATTTATTTTTATATTTTCTATATCTGCTAATGCAACATTATCATTAAATGCAAGATAGTTATCTGTATGATATATTATATTATCATTGTCATCTTTTAAATATATTTGAAATTTTTCTCAATATATTTTATTTTCATCTTCTAATCATATTAAATATATCGAGTCATTTTCTTTTTCTATTATTTGTCTTGTTACTTCATTATTTTCATCTATAAATTCTATTCAAACTTCTTTTGGATTTCATTTTGTTTTAAAATATATTCAAGATATTCATAAATCTGTCTCTTTTTTAGAATATAGTAATTCTTCAAATCATATTTCACTTACTTCACCCTCCACTACATCTTCAACAATTGCATCACATTTTCAATCATGTAAATCTCAACTCAAATCATTTACACATGGATCCATTCAATTATCATAAAATTCATATTCTTTGTAATCTGGATTAATTACATTTCATCATATATTTACTAGTATTGTTCTCTCATTTCATATTTGTCATCTTGTTTCATCTATTTCACTATCTATTAGACTTACTACTGTTGTTCATGTATATTTTCATACTATTTTTACTCACTCACTTCCATCTGCAAAATAGTGTTTATATATTAGTACATTGTTGTTGGTTTTTCTTATTTTATTTACACTTCAATATGATTCTACTACTTTTACATATATTTCTTCTCATGGATTTATACTAGTTTCATAATTATCCAATTTAAGTGTTTTATCTTCTATTGTTACTTTTACTCTTCATGTATTTCCATATTTATCTACTACT
>CALMDL010000057.1 GCA_937864995.1 uncultured Candidatus Altimarinota bacterium
AAACTTATTTCTTTTTGCGAACTTCAGTTAATCATTTTGATTGTTTTTAAATCAAATTGATTTCCTTCTATTTCATTTTCAGAGAAGTATATAAACTCTACTTCATTTCAAGTAAAATCTGTTATTTTATATATTCTACTATGTGAGTAATAGCTTACAATATATTCTCTATTTAATGTATCTGTTATCTTAACTAGTTGCTTATCACTGTTGTATTCAAAACTTAGGCTATTTCCATAAGTATCAATTATTTTTTCTATTTTGAAATTATCTCAAAATATATATTTAGTTTTATCATCAAAACTTATTTCGTATTTATTGTTTATCAATTCAAGATTTGCTTTTATAGTATCATTTCTATCAAAAATATTTCATGATTTCAAAAATTTAAATACTCATAATTTACCATCGTGGATATTTATATTTCAAGTTTCATCTTGAGTTAAATATATATTGTAATTAAAATCAAAATTATTACCAAGTGGTCAATTATAATATGCTTGGTTTTTGTATTTTATTTTAAATTCAAAAGGTATATTATTTCAAGCATAACTCATAAGAGTATTTTCATAATCAAATTCTCACGTACTTAAAATAACTGGATCTCACTTACTTGTATCTTCAGATGTAGTAGTTAATTTTTCAGTTTCATTTGTTTTAATTCATAAATTTGATATATCAAAAAAGTTTTCTCATGATGATATATTTTGAGAACAAATAGGATTGCTATTATTATCTATCGTATTATTTGGATTATAATTATTAGGTCATGAATTAGAATTTGTCTCTCAATTATCATCTATACATCAAACTACATTTATACATCTAGTTTCTGTCCATTCTGAGTATGTATCATCTAGTTTTCATCTTACTTTCCAGTATAAATTAGAATTTCAAGTTATTTGTTGAGAATTCAAAATATAAAAATTTCAATTTGTTAATACATTATTAATTCAAGTTATATTTAATTCATATTGAGAATATCAATTCATTAAAAAATATAATCTTAATCATGTACTATTTGTAGTTCAATTTATATTATCTATATTTCAATATAAATAAATTGTTCCCAATCAAGTTATATTTCATAAATTTTTAAAATTTCAATTAATATAAAGTGTAGTTTGGTTAGAATAATTTGATCAAACTATTCATAAACTTCATTTATTTACAAAATTTCAATTAATTTTGATATTATAATATCAATTTGATTCATGTTTTGAAACATTATAATTATTTAAAATAGTCACATTTCAATTTATTGTTATGTTTGAATTATATATTATATTTCAATTTATAAATACATTATTTGCTGTTAAAATTCAATCAGACAATCATCAATTTATATATAAATTTTCAAAGTTGATATTAACATTATTAGAATAATTTCATATATATAAATTACTAGCATTATTTTTAGGTTTTACTATTCATGTTCATATAATTCAATAAATATAATTTCACTCTCATGCAGTTAACTCATATCAATTTAAAAATAATCACTTATTAAAAGCAAAATAATTATTTACTTCTGTATTTCATCATAATCTTATATATGAATCTATTGCTCAATTATTTTCAAGTGTAATTGAAGTATATAAAGTATTTACATATGATATCGTTCAATTATTTATTATTCATCATTCAAAATTAAATGTTACAACTTGAGCATATCAATCATTAAC
>CALMDL010000058.1 GCA_937864995.1 uncultured Candidatus Altimarinota bacterium
TTTATTTGGTATTGCTTGATACAAATTTAATTCAAAATCAATTTCACTATTATTTTCTTTTCTATCTATTTGTTCAAATTCTATTGATTTATCCAATATATTTTTAACTCTAAAAACATAATCATAATTATCACTTCAATCAAAAAAAATAACACTTTCTCAAATTTTAATCCTAAGAACTTTTGTAAGTTGATGAATTATTTCTTTATCTTTTATAGAGAAATTAAAATCAGTTGTATTTAAATCACTTATGTAAAATCTTTGCATATATATACTTTAAAAAATACTTGTTAATCTTTTTTCTTTTTAAATTTAAGGTAATCTCTAACAAAAATTTGAATTATAGCAGATAATGGCACTGCTAAAATAATTCATACAATTCATGCTACACTTGCTCAAATTGCCATCATTAGCAAAACTAAAAATGGTGATAAATCCATAGATTTACTCATAATATATGGAACCAATATATTATTTTCACACCATTGTATAATTAAATATAATCATAAAATTATTAAAACTGTGTTAAATCATAATCAAAATGCAATTGCCAAAGCTGGTAATAAAGCTAGAATTGGTCATAAATATGGTATAAACTCCATAAGTCATGCAATTATTGCAAGTGTAAAATTATTTTCTAAATCAATACCAAAAAAACTAAGTATAGTTAAAGAGATAAAAACGATAAAAAACATTATAATTGCTAGAAAAAATTGTCATTTAAGCCAATCATATAGACTATTAACTATTTTTGTTTCTCTTGATTCTAAATATTTTGATAATACTGAAGGTATAATTTCATAAAAGAATTTTTTTATATTTTTTCTTTCTAAAACCATAAAAAAATTAAATACAAAAATCATGGCTATTTGAAATAACATATTTCAAACTGATAATACAAATCAAGTAGAAGTTGAGGCTATATTTCACAAATTACTAGCTATAAATTGACTAATTGATGCAAAATTATTTTTTAATGCATTTATAAGAGTATCTAAATTTACATTTTCTATAAGTGGTAATATGTATTTTAAAATAGTATCATTAAGTCAAAGTCACTCAATTCATCACAATTTATATGCTTGATCTAAAATTTCCATTTTTTTACTTAAAAAATCTGCAAGCATATATGTTTGTTCCATAAAAATAGGAATTATAGCAAAGAAACTTACAAGTAAAAATAATATAAAAAATAAATATATTATAAATATTCAAACGATATCCGGGATTTTTCTTTTATTCATTTTATTTAGAAATGGACTAAATAAAACAAGTAAAAAAGATGAAAAAAATAATATTTTCAATATAGCTAATTGTAAATATAAAAAACCTATAACTGCTGATATTGAAATAATTATTAAAAATTTTATACTAAATTTAACATATTCATTTGAATCATTTTGTACAATTTTTTTTATTTGGTTCATATAAATTAATTAATATATATTACGATAAATAAAGAGTAATCAAAAACAAAAAAAAGACAATAAAATTGTCTTTTTTAATAGATAAAATTATCTAGGCATTCAATAAAAATCTAAACCTTTAGTATCAACCATAGTTTTAGTTAAAAAATTTTTCTTTTTCCCTTTTATAAAAAACCCTCTTTCATCAATAATACCTTGTTCTATAAGAGTAGTTGGATTTTTATTGCTTAGTTTTTTCTTTGGAAAATTTTGTTTATTTTCAAAATAATGCGTTCTTTCTTTAAACGACATATTTTTTCTTGTTTGAGGATTTTCATTTCAAATATAAACTTGATATGTTGCTTTTTTATTTTTTGCTAATTTTCTAGCTGCAGCTTGCTTTTTAACAATACTTGATTTAAGTCCGTGACTATTTGCCATAATTAATTATTAATTTAATAAGATTTATTATATTTTAATCAAAAAAGTAGAAAACACAAAGTAAAAAATATACTTAATACTTTCTACTTTTTACTTTCTACTTTTATTTTTAGTGTTTAAATTTGGAGCGGGGGACGAGGTTTGAACTCGCACACCCAAGGGTTGAAGCCTTAGTACACTCACTCTTTTATGTTACCCCCGCAAATACAATTTTAAGAAATTATTTTAATAACTTCCCTAGTTGCAGGACGTATTTTATAAAATATTTAGTTTTTTGCAAATTTTTTTTTAATTTTTTTTGTTTTAATTAAATTTATGATAAAATAAGATTATTATTAATAAATATATAAAAATATGTTTGAATTTGATTTTTCACAATTAAAAAACAACATTTTAAGCTGATTATATGAACAATTTTATAGTGCCATAGAAATTTACCTACCAAAATTAATTTGAGCACTTTTTATTGTTTGATTATGATTTCTTTGTTCTATTTTAGTTTATAAAATGGTAATTTATGTATTTAAAAAATTTAATATTATAAATTTTATAGATAAATTATTTATAAATTTAAAAGAAATTCATTCTGAAGAAGAAAATAAAGAAGTATCTCCTGATCAAAAAGAATTAGAAGAAAAAAAAGAATTAAGAAGAAAAAAAATTTCTGATAAAATAAAAATAGATGAGATCACAGCAAAAGCATTTGCATATTATCTTTTCCTAGTATTTTTTAGATATGCTATAGTTTTTATTTGAATTGCTGAAGTTGAATTATTTCTTTGAGATTTAATATCATATTTACCTAGTTTATTTATAGCTGTAGTAATTTGATTTTTTTGAGTAAGATTTGCAAATTTTGTTTATGATGTAGTTTTCCATGCTCTAGATTTAACAAAACAAAAAACTGCAAAAATCATAGCTAGTTGAGCTAAAATAATTATATTATTTTTTACAATAATGGTTGTATTATCAAAAATAGGAATAGCAACTGAAATAACTAATACAATTCTGATTTGATTTATATCTATGCTTGCAATAGCTTGAGGTCTTGCTTTTTGACTTGGTTGAAAAGATATAGCACATGAAATTCTTGAAAGTTTTAGAAAATAATT
>CALMDL010000059.1 GCA_937864995.1 uncultured Candidatus Altimarinota bacterium
TCACCAATCTTTTATCCAATCACAAACAATTGCTATCTTTTTTTCTTGTAAATTTTGCATTTTAACTTATTTATTTATACTTTATTAAATAATAAAATTAATTAAAATATATGCAAGTATTTTGAATAAAAATAGATAAATTAAAATACAATGAATTGTTTGAAAAAATAATAAAATTAGAAACTCAAAATATAGTTTTTACACCAAATCCAGAAATACTTTTAAAAACTATAAATGATAAAGAATTTGAAAATCTTATAAAACAAGCAAACTACAATACTTCTGATTGAATTGGTTTATATATAGCTTACCAAATTATAGACAATAATTATAATAAATTTATAAATATAGCACTATTACCCTACTTTTTTTTCAACTTATTTTTTAGAAGAAAATTTCTTTATGAAAAATATGGTGAAAGAATTTGTTGAAGTGATTTAACAAAAGACTTAGTACAATATAGTGAAAAAAATAATATAAAAATAACTATTATAGATTTATACAACCCTACAGATTCAAAAAAAGTAGAATCTCAAAAAATGTTTTCTAAATTATTAAAAGATAGATTTAAAAACTTAAATTTTGATTATTTTATTTATGAACCTAATAAAAAAAGTGAAATAATAGAAAATATCAAAAATAGTGATAGCAAGATCATATTTTCTACTCTTTGAATGAAAAGACAAGAAGAATCAGTTATTGAGATAATGCAAGCTTGTCAAAATATCAAAATATGACTTGGGATTGGTTCTAGTTTTGATTATTTCATATGATTTCAAAAAAGAGCTCCTAAAATTTGGAGAAGTTTATGACTTGAATGGTTATATAGACTACTTACTTGACCAAGAAAAATAGATAGATTAAAAAGGCTTTACAATGCTATCTTTGTTTTTATTTATTATGTAATAAAATATAAAAAATAATTTTTTATTTGACATATTATACAAAATAATTAAAACTATAAGTGTAAATTTTAACTAAAAAAAATGAGAAATTTAAGACAAAATTATTTTTTCTTCTTCTTTTGAAACAAATTCTTCTTCAAAGGATGTTTTTTTAGTATATAAAATTTAAACCATTTTT
>CALMDL010000060.1 GCA_937864995.1 uncultured Candidatus Altimarinota bacterium
CTTGAAGATAATATTCAAAATGCTTTTCTTAAACTTACAAGTTTATTTAAAAATCAAAGTTTTGGAAGTAGGTCAGATAGTGGTCTAATTGCCATAATAAAAACTACACTCCACCAACTTAAATCAAACATAAATCACATGAAATTATTTATAAATAAATAATTTCAATACAAATTATCATTTAATTTATTATAAAACCATGAAAAAGGAATAATAGTTAGAGAAATTATTATAATAATCCATGAAAATATATTTATTCAAGGTATATTTCAATTAAAAATTATATCTTTACATAAACCAGCATATATTCTAGAAATTGTAAAACTTTCATTAAAAATTAAATCTATTGGATGTCATCTATTTATAAGTCATTCTTTAACTGAGTCAACCATTTCTGGATTTCAACAAATGTAGACTTCATCATTTAATCATATTTTATTTAAACAATCTGTTACTCTTCAAGTTTCTCATTTATAATTTTCATCAGGTTTAGAGACTTTTATTATAACTTTTGTATTTGGATAACTTTCTAATTTTTCTTTATAGTAAATATCTTTTTCAAATCTAACTCAAAAAATAATAGTTTTTTCTATTTCTTTTGGACAAGATTCTAGCATAGAAATCATAGGAGCAAGTCATGTTCCTGTAGCAATGAAAACTTTTTTATTTGTAGAATCTTTTAAATAAAAATTTCATAAAGCTCATAGAAATGAAATTTTATTTCATATTTTTAATTTTTTTAGGTAATCTGATCATCTTCATTTTTGAAGTAATTTTACATTTAAAGTAAAGCTATTTTTTGATGCATTTGCAACAGAATATGATCTAGAAAATTTTCAAACTAAATCTGAAGCTTGAAGTGAAATATATTGACCTGGTTTAAAAGAGAAATCAGAGGTTTCAAAAGTTATTTCTAAAACATCATCATTTAACATATTTTTTTCTTTAACTATAGCATTTTTAAAGCTAAGTTTAAAGTTTCATATTTTTTCTACTTTTATAACATTTACAGGACACATAAGTTCTGCTTGAAGTATTTCAGATTCTTTTCATTCATAATCATTGCTTATAACCTTTGAAGTTGGATTTACTTTAAATATACTTGGACAAACTGTTTCACAATTTCTACAACTAATACATCAAGGTATTACTTTTACTTCTTTTATCATATATCATTTAATTTGCAATTAAAATTATTACTCTTGTAAATATTTCAATATTTGTCAATTATTAATCATTCTAATCATTTTATACTTCATAAAATTTTTATAGATTCTTCTAGTGGAGTTACAAATAATGCAGTAGAAAAAATATCAGAAAAACTTGAAAGTTTATGAGTAATAAATAAAGCTATTTTATCATTTTGAGACTTATTATTTTTTGGATTTATCAAGTGGTGTCATAATTTTGTTCTTCTTTTATTTGGGCTAGAAGATGCTATAGAACAATTTTCTAACTCTATTTCTCAAATTATTTTTTTATCATCAAAGGGGTCTTCTAAATATATTTTATGTTTACCTTTTAATCTTATGTCTCATCCAAAGTTTATTATATAGTTATCAAATTTTTTGTCTAATATAGTGTAAATTTTGTCTATAATATATCATTTACCAACTGCTCATAATTCTATTGAAACTCAATTTTTTAAATATATATTATTGTTTTCAATTTCTATATTTTTATATCAATAATTATATTCTAATTTTTTTTCTTCTATTCAATAACCAATATTTTCTAAAAAGGGAAGGATAGTTATATCAAAATATCAAGAAGTAATTATTGAAACTTTTTTGCATAATTCTATAATAGAAAAAAGTTCTCAATCTATTTGAGAACTTTTTTTCATATTCAAATTATATAAATAATTTCATTTTATAAATCTAGAATATTTATTCTCAAAATTTTGTGCTTGAATAAAACAATTTTCAATTAAATCGGTATCTATATTTTCCGAATTAATTGTTATATCAAGTCTTGATCAAAATAAATTTCTAGAGTATTTCATATAATTATTTTAATGCTTTTTTAAATGCTTCAGTAGTTAGTGATCAACCAGCAATATCTGCAGTTTTTGCTTCTTCAATAGTTTTTCCAACTAATGTTTGAACAGCAGTATTGTAATCTTTTAAATCCCAAGTAGTAGCACTTACATCAATAGTTTCAATTTTTCATTCACTATCTAAAGTATAATCTATAACCATATCAACTTCTCAAGTTGGATTTGTATATTTCGCGTCTAATCTTGTTAATTTACTTGTATTTGCAGCATCTTCTACTAGAGTTTCTAATTCAGCATTAATTTGATTTGATATTTCAATTGCGTTTTCATCTTCAACAACTTTAGTTTCATCAACTTTAGCTCCACAAGAAGCAATAAAAACAGTTAGTATTAATAAATATAAATATTTCATATTTAAAACGTTATAATATAAATTTAACAGATGTATTTTATTTTTTAGATAAGAAAAGTCAAATTTTTTACTATAAAAAGTATAGTAAAAAAAGAACTCTTATTAAGAGTTCTTTTTTATTTTTGAAATAATTATTTTACTTCAACAGTTGCACCAGCTTCTTCTAATTTAGCTTTAATTTCATTAGCTTCATCTTTAGAAACACCTTTTTTAACTTCACCACCATTATCAGCTAAGTCTTTACCTTCTTTTAATCCAAGACCAGTAATTTCTCTAATAACTTTAATTACACCAATTTTTGAAGCACCAGCGTTAGTTAAAACTACGTCAAATGAAGTTTTTTCATCTTCACCAGCAGCAGCTCCACCAGCAGCTACCATAACAGGAGCAGCAGCAGATACACCAAATTCTTCTTCCATAGCAGTAACTAAGTCATTTAATTCAACAATAGTTAATTCTTTAACTAAGTCCATAATTTGAGCAGCATTTTTTGATAATTCAGCCATTTTTACAAAATTATAATATAAAATAAAATTTTTAATTTCATTGTAGAATTTATTTCAATATCTGTTAGATTCAGTTTTCTTAAAAACAGACACTGAATCAGTTCCACAATGATTTCTAACTATTAATAGTTAGTTTATGACTCCCTAATAATAGGGAATCATTATACCAAGCATTAATTATTCAGCATCTTTTTTAGCTGTTAATTCACCAACTTTAGTTTTACCTTGAGCTTCAACTTCTTTAGCAGCAGCATCAACAAATCTTGCAAGTTTTGAAATAGGAGATTTCATAGAACCAACAAGTCTTGAAAGTAGAGTTTCTCTTGAAGGCATAGAAGCAAGTACTTTTGTTTCTTCTTTTGATTTAACTTCTCATTCAAAAATAGAAACTGACCAAGCCATTTTACCTAAATCACCTTTTTTACCATTAACTTCTTTCATAAAAGCATTAACTTTTCCAAGTCCAGAAACAGAATCTGCATTTGAACATATAGCACCAACTTGTCCTTCTAATGAAGATACTTCTAAATCAATATTTAATGCTTCTTTTATTGCTTTAACAACAATTGTTTTTTTAGCTAATGTATAAGTTGCATCAACTTCTCTTAAAGATTTTCTTAAATCTGAAAATTCTTCAACAGTCATTTTGTTAGTAGTAGCAAAACCGATAGATTTAGCTTCTTTAAATTTAGATACTAATTCATTAAATATCTCTGATTTTTTTTGTTTTGTAACAGCCATTTTCGCTTAGTTATAATATACAATTACTTTCTAGATAAAAAAATCCTTTTTCTTTAAGTCAAAGAAAAAGGATAGAGTTTTTATAAAAATCTTTTTTTGGTTTTTAAGTCTATTCCTCTATTATCTCGGTAGGTCTTATTTTGTTGCCAACTGTCTTTGATATAGAAAGTAATTAGATTATATACAAAAAAATTATAAGTCAAGAAAAAACAATAAAAAACTTCCAATATTATTGGAAGTTTTTTATGAGAACTATTTTTTCATAGATTCAGCTTTTTTCATTCTAGCATAGAATTTATCAACTGCACCTGTTTTAAGTATTTTTTGTTCACCAGTATAGAATGGATGAGAAGCAGAAGAAGTTTCTATAAAAATACAAGGGTAAGTTTTACCTTCATATTCGAAAGTATCAACTGTTTTAGCTGTAGAGTTAACTTTTAAAACAAAATCAGCACTTCTATCAACTAACAAAATTTCTTTTGATTCTGGATGTATTCCTGTTTTCATAATTGTTAATTTTAATTTGTTCGCCTAGTACGAAGCAAAAATATAAATATATTTGGATTTTGAGAAGGTTTGCATCTCGCTAATGCTCGATGTAAATTCTCTTCCGACTCGCAAGCTTGTCGCAAGTGGAATTTAATGGTGCCGAGGGCGAGACTCGAACTCGCATGCGATTAAGCATTGGTTTCTAAGACCAACATGTCTACCAATTTCATCACCCCGGCATTTAATAATAGTATTGCATCTCGCTAACGCTTGATGTAACTTTCCTTCCGATTCTTGACTACTGTCAATCATCGCAAGAGAAACTTAATGGTGGGCAGAGAGGGAGTCGAACCCCCGAAAGCATAGCTAGCGGATTTACAGTCCGCCCCATTTGGCCACTCTGGAATCTGCCCAAAGTATAAAAAAATTACGAGTTACGAATCAAAGATAAAAAATTATTTTAAACTCGTAGTTCGTAATTGTTTTTGTTGTAAATGGAGCCAATAATCGGATTTGAACCGATGACCGTTCGCTTACAAGGCGAATGCTCTACCAGCTGAGCTATATTGGCATGTTTCATTTGCGAGAGACATATTATTAAAAATCATAAATATGTCAAAACTTTTTTTGAAAAAAAATATTTTTCTTGAAAAAAAGCTTTTATATATTACACTTTTAAAAATATTTGTAAAATTTAATTATGCTTTTCTTAGATAGAATTAATGAATTTTTAAATAATAAAGATTCAAAAAATAAAATAATTGTTATTTATTGACCTACGGCAAGTTGAAAAACTGGTCTTAGTATTGAGATAGCTAAGTATTTGGATACTGAAATTATATGAGCAGATTCAAGACAAATATTTAAAAATTTAGATATATGAACTTGAAAAGTTACAATTGAAGAAATGCAATGAGTAAAACATCATATGATAGATATAATAACTCCAGATAATGATTATAGTGTAGGTGAGTATAAAAATGAAGTTGAAAAAATAATAGATGATATGTTATCAAAATGAAAAATTCCTATAATATGTTGAGGTACTTGATTATATATTGATAGTTTAATTTACGATTTTAATATACCTAGAATACCAGCAGATGAAGTTTTAAGAGAAAACTTAGAGAAAGAAAGACAAGAATTTTGAAATGAGTATTTATGGGATAAATTAAATGAAATAGATCCAAATTATGCAAAAGAGTTACATCCAAATAATTATAGGTATGTAATTAGAGCAATAGAAGTTAAAACTCTAACTTGAAAAAGTAAGCTTGATTTTAAAACAGAAAAAACATTAAAATATGATACACTTTTTTTAACTCCATATGATTGAGATAGAGAAAAACTTTATAATAAAATAGATTTTAGAATTAAACAGATGTTTGATTTGTGACTTTTAGATGAAGTAAAATGACTTTTAAAAAATTATGATAAAAATAGTTTTTGATTAAAAACTATTTGATACAAGGAAGTTATAGATTACCTAGATTGAAATATATCTTTAGATGAAGTCATTTCTCTTGTACAGAAACATAATAGAAACTATGCAAAAAGACAATTAACTTGGTTTAGAAAGTATGAAGAAAACTTGGAAATATAGGAAAAAGGTTTAATATTTATTTATATATTACTTTAAAAAATTTTTATGGAGAATAATGAAAAAAAACCACTTTTTACAAAAAGTAGAATCTTATTTTTAATATGTGTATTTTTTGTTTTTTTAATGCCACTTTATTATAGATTACTTGAAAAAATTTTATAATGAAAAAAAATATAGTTATATTTTCTTGAATTATTATTTTACTTATACTTTTTATAGTATGAGTAAATTATTATGTACTTAGTTTTTCAAAACAAAATTATTATTATGATGTAGAATGACTAGATAATAAATATATATGACTAGTTTTTTGAGCATCAGTAATAAATAATAAATATCCATCTGATATATTAAAAGATAGATTAAAAGTAGCATTTGAAGCATATAATAATTGAAAAATAAAAAAAATAATTGTTTCATGAGATAATTCAAAAATAAATTATAATGAACCAGAAGTTATGAAAAATTATCTTGTTTCACTTTGAGTTAAAACAGATGATGTATATTTAGATTATGCTTGATTTGATACTTATGATTCTCTTTATAGAGCTCGTGAAATATTTGATGCAACAG
>CALMDL010000061.1 GCA_937864995.1 uncultured Candidatus Altimarinota bacterium
TCAAATTCAAGGTATTTCTTTACAGATAACTGTTTTTTGTATATCAAAAGTCGGGCTATTTGGATAAAACTTTTTAAACTCAGTAATTCTTGTATATTCATAATCATTTGGATAATTTATGACAATATTTTCTTGAAATGATTGTTTATTATATTCTTCTAATTTATATTGAGTTTTTCTATAATCAAGTTTCCCATATTTAAAATTAAAATATTCATCAATTGGTCAAGTAAAATAAAGTTTTTCATATCTTATTTCATCTATAACATCTTTATAATCAGTATTTAATAATATTTTTATACTTTTATTATCTAGCATTTTTTCAAACATTTTTGTATATCATTTTTCAGGCATTCATTGAAATTTATTATGAGGAAAATATCTGTCATCTCTAGATATTACAACAGGAACTCTCTTTAAAACATCAGAGTTTATTTCTTCAGCAGTTATTCACCATTGTTTTATAGTATAATTTTTAAATATTTTTTCAAATATATAATCAGCTAAAAATTTTAAATCTTTATTGTTTTCTTGATTTGCTTTTTCTCTTAGTTCAGTTATAGAAACTTTAGAATTATATTCATAATATTTCAATAATGTTTCTTCTAATTTTTCTGCCAATTCTGGAGAAAAAGTTTGATAAATACTATTGAGATTAAATGGAACTGGTATCATATTTCAATCTATATATCATAAAACTTTATGTTGAAAATTTGAAAAATTACTAAATTTATTTACATAATTCCAAACATCTTCTAAATCAGTATGAAATATATGGGGTCAATATTTGTGAATTAATATTCAATTCTCATCATAATAATCATAACAATTTCATCAAATATGATTTCTTTTTTCTATAATTATAACTTGTTCTCATGATTCAGCTAATCTTTGAGCTAAAACAATTCAAGAAGGTCAAGCTCAGATTATAAGATTTTTAATTTTCATTTTTTATATTTTTAAAATTTAATAAAAAAATTCATTTTTTGTATAAAAATACAAACATTATTATAGGTATTAATGCCTCAGTTACTAATACTGATATTGCTAGTCAAATAGCTCATATTAATATTGTAGATGGAATTGATATAATTATACTTAAACTTGCAAAAATAATAAGAATATTTGAAAATTCTTTTTTATATCAAAAATTTAACATTGTCATAATTCAAAATATGTTACTCAATGCAACTAAAAAGGGTAAAAATGAAAGTATTTTTATTAATACAATACTATCAATAAATTCTTTTCAAAAAAGTATATTTACTATTATTTCAGCTCAGAAATATAATACTATAGATAATAATAAAGAAAATCCTCAAACTAAAATAGTAACTTTTTGTAAAAATTCAATTGTTTTTTCCTTAGAATTTTGTAATTTACTACTAATACTTGGATAGATAGATTGTGATATAGGTCATATAAGTCATTGTACTGATTTAACAAGTTTTTCAGCAACAGAATAATATCATACAATAGTATTATTTGTAAATATTCATAAAATAAAAGTTGTAGATGTTGTATAAAAACTAATAAAAATAGTTGAAATAAAAACATGCCATCATTCTATGAAATGATATTTTAAACTTTGAAAATTTGGTAAAATAAATTGAATTTTAAATATTTTTATTGCTATAATAAAAGCAATTATTCAAATTATTATACTAGAAATTGAATTAATAAGAGGCAACAATATATAATCTCAAGTATTTTGTATAAAAATAAAAATAGGTATTATAAATATTATTTTTATAATTACATTTATAATAGTTATATATTTCATCCTTTCCATTCATTGAAAAATCCATACTGGAAATAGTATATCTCAAATTATCATAATAAAAGTAAATAAAAATATATTTATTTCATTAGAGAATTTTGTAAAATTAAAAACAATTATAAGGAATACAAAAAATGATAATATTCATAAAATACTTTTTATGAATATTACATTCCAAAAAATCTCGGATATTTTTTTATTATTTTTCCTATTTAATGAAATTTCCTTAGTCGCAGTAAGATTAAATCAGTAATTAATAATAATTAAAAAATATCATAT
>CALMDL010000062.1 GCA_937864995.1 uncultured Candidatus Altimarinota bacterium
TTGCATAATTAAGTTTTTATCATATCAAGCATTAGCTAAGTTTTTTGATAATTTCTTTCTTGGTTCTTTAAAAGATTTTTTTATAAATTCTAAAAATAGTAAATCATCTATTTCTTTATATAATTCATGGCTTTTAAAAAGCAATACACTTGATTCTACTTTTGGAGCTGGAATAAAATTTTGTCTTCATACAAATATTTCATCGCTTACAAAACATTTTTTTGAGACAAAAAGAGACAAAACAGAAGTTTTTTCTTTTCATTTTCAAAGAATTTTATCTCAAACATCTTTTTGCATAAGTATTACCATAGATTCTGGTTTATATTCTACATCATACAAAAAATGTCTCAAAATAGGACTTGTAATATAATAAGGGATATTAGCTATAACACTATAATCATTATTTTCTGGAATATACTTTAAAACATCAATATTATTTATTTTAAAATCAATTCATTCTAAATCAAAATCTCAAGAATCTATTCTTTTATTTAATATATCTATCATATCGCGATCTAGCTCTACCAAATTTAAACTTTTTGGTTTTTTATTTATAAGTTTTTCAGTCAAAGCTCAATAACCTGGACCTACTTCAATTATATTTTTATTTTCTACTTCAATTATATTTGAGATTCATTCTACAATTTGTTCATTAACTAAAAAATTTTGTCATAGGGATTTTTTAGCCTTGATATGGTATTTTTTAAGTATTTCTAAAGTCATTTATTACTTATTATTTTTAATAACAAGATAATATTAAAATAATTTAAAAATTCAATATTTAAAAAAAGTATTGCTATTTTTTGACAAATCATTTCAAAATGTGTTAGAATAATATTGCTTGATAGAAAGTTCAAAATAAATTTTCTATATTTGCTAGCAAAAACTTTATATTATTTCATAATTATTATTATGGTAAAAACAAAAATACAAAAAGCTATTGCAATAGCTTCAATTGCAGGTATTGCTGCAACAACTTTAGGTACATCATATGCTGCTAATATTGGTACAGCAGGTGTATCTGGTACAGGTGCATTTGATTCAAACGTAGTTTGGGATGATACATTTCCTGGATTTGCTACTGGTTCTGTTTCTGGAATTAAAGTTAAAGCTGAAGTATTACCTACTTTAAATATGACTTTATCTGCTTCTGAAATTGATTTAGGAACTTTAGTAGCTGGAACTCCTTCTACTGGAACAATTGATATTGAAGTTGGTACAAATGCTGCTGATGGTCTTACTATTACAGCTAGATCTGGAAGTGGTGGTTTAACTAATGTTGATGATAATGCAATTAAAATCAATGATTCTGCTGCTGATGGTATCGTTGAATCATATACATTTGCTTCAACTGCTAATGCAATTGACTCAACTGTATCAGGATTTACAACTACTGGTAACTTAGCTGCTACTCAAGTAAATAATAATGTTACTGAACATGTAATTTACAACACAAATAAACCAGAAAGATTTAACAATGCTGTTAAAGACGTTACATTTACAGTTTCAACTACTGCAGATGCTCAAACTCAAGCTGGTACATACGAAGATACAATTACTTTTACAGTAACTGGTAAATTCTAATAATTTAAAAAAATAAAAAGACTAGAAAATCTAGTCTTTTTTTTGATTTTATCTTATTTTTTAATAAAATAAAAAAAGATTAAAAATTAAAATAAAAAACATGAAAAAATATTTAAGTTTACTAGTTATTATTAATATAATATTAAGTATATTTAATAATGTATTTGCTGCTGATGTTGATTTAATTGTATCTCCTATAAAATATGAAATACAAGCAAATCCAGGTGCAACAATAACAAAAAGTGCAAAACTTATTAATAAAACAAGTGATACTTTATTTATCCGTACTTGAAAATCTGACTTTATGTCAAATGATAATTCTTGAAATCCTGCATTTGTAAGAAAAAGTGAACTTGTAAATCCTGATCAAGAACTAGCAAGTTGGATAACTATAAATACTGATAGCTTTAATATAGCTGCTCAAGAAGAAAAAGATATAGAATTTACAATTCATGTACCTGTTGATGCTACTCCAGGATGACATTATTGAGCTGTATTTTTCAAAAATTTTTGAGAAGATAATGTATCTTGATGATGACAAATTAAAATAAATGTTGATTATTGAGTATTATTACTTGTAAATGTTGACTGAGATGTAATTGATGATTGAGAACCTGGTGATCCAATAATTACAAATACAAGTAATGGTTGATGATATAGTTGGACTGAATATCTAAAAGATAATCCAAAAATAGATAAATGTCCTCTATGAGATTTAACAAGTAGTAATACAGATTGAAAATGTATAGATGATTTTTGATTATGAAATATTATAGATGATATTTTATGAAATGACAATGAAGAAACAAATACAAATACTGAAAATAATACAGACACAAATTGAGATTGAGTAATAAATTCTGATGATAATAACAATACAAGTACTGAAATAGAGAATAACACAGATACAAATTGAGACTGAGTAATAAACTCTGATGATAATAACAATACAAATAATGATGATGAAAAAACTAATGATGAATTTAGTATAGAATTTGGTATTCCATTTAAAAATGATTGAAATACACATATAAAACCAACTTGAACAATAACTCTTTTAGATGAAAATGGTGATGAAATAAAATGAGTTTGAAAAGAACTTATAAAAAATGAGCAATGAACTATTATATGAGAACAAATTGTTGATTATATACCTATAAATGATAATTGATGAAATGTTTTACCAGATAGTGAAAGAGTATTCGTATCAGAATGGAAATGATTTCCATATGAAGCTTATGATGAAAAAGGTAATAAAATAATTA
>CALMDL010000063.1 GCA_937864995.1 uncultured Candidatus Altimarinota bacterium
AAATCTAGTTTATTTTTTTTATTTTCAAGTTCAATTTCACTTTTAATCCTATCTTCATATTCAAATTTTTCTAAAACTTTATCTAAATTTAATTTTGCATTTTCTAATTTGATATTTGTATCTTTTAACTCATTTTCAAGCTCTCATTTATTTAATTCAGCAATTAAGTCACCAGATTTAACTTTGCTTCATTCTGTTATATAAACTGTTTTAACTGTTCCATCAATATTAAATTTCAATTTTTGTTCATTCAATAAATTTGTTTCTCATAATACATTTATACTTGATAATAAACTTCATGTTGAGACATCATAAAAAACATCTGGTGATACAGAATCAACAGAATCAGAATTTTTATAAAAGAAAAAATAGTAAGAACCTCAAATTAACAATATCAATGATACAATAGAAATAATAATTTTCTTTTTAGTAAAAATCATATATAAAGATTAAATTTAATTAAATATATTAACGAAAATATAATAAAAAAGTGACAAATATAAAAATACATTAATTTTTATATTTGTCAAGTAAATTTAATAATTTATATTCTCCATTTATCCCCTTAAACATACTATTAATACTAGGCGTTCAACTAGCCAAAAGTAGTTTATTATTATTTAAATCTGTAATTTTATTTGCAATTTCTATTGCATTATAACGTGGAGATTGATCTGAAACATAACTATTATCATGTTCTTCATCAATAATAATTAATCATAAATTATTAAATGGGTAAAATAATGCAGACCTTGTTCATAAAATAACTTTAGCTTTGTTGTGATATATATCTATAAAATACTTAGTTTTTTGTGTTTCAGTTATAGTTGAGTTAATCAAAATAACATCATCTCAAAATACTTTTTTTACTTTTGATGATATTTGATTTCATAGTATAATCTCTGGAATCAAAAATAAAACTTGTTTTCACTCATCTATGTATTTTTTTATCAAATTGATATAAATTTCAGTTTTTCAACTTCAAGTAACTCAAAACAATAAGATTTTGTTATTTTGAGAAGATATTATATCATCATAAACTTGCTTTTGTGCAGTTGAAAGATTTAATTTAAAATCAAAACTATAATTATAATCACTTACTTTATCGAAATTTAATTTTTCTTTTTTTACTTTTTCAACTAAATTTTTTGGTAAAAATAATGAAAGAGAATTATGTATTGGTGTGAAATAATTTTTTGATATAAATTTAAGTAGTTCAATTCTATAATTTGAAATAAAAATATTTTTATTTTTAATAGAAATAATTTCTTTTATGACAAATTGATCTTCTACTTTTTCATTTTTTTCAAATAATTCATATATAACTCATAGTTGTATTTCATTTTTTAGTTCTATTTCTACGATAACTCACAATTTAATACCAGATTTTAAAAAATCTGGTATTTTATAAGTAAATCAAACATCATCAAATGTTTTTCAAAATGGAATTACATAGCAATACATAAAAAACTACCTAAAATTAATTTTTACATCATTAAATCACATATCACCTAAAACATTATGCATAAGAGATATACTATCAGTGTTTTCTAAGCTTTTTTTTGTAATCATAGAAGCGCATTTTATAGATAAATTATTATCATAAAAATCAATAGTAGCTCATCTTAAAGCCATAGTTATAGCTCATTTAGCTCAAGTTTTTTTTAATTTATCAATAAATAATCCTGAATCAAAATTTAAATTATCATTTGTATTTAATTCAATTTTTTTATTATTTTCAAAGTTTGTATTACCAAAAATATCAAAAATATCATCTCAAGACAATTCAACAGTATTTTCAATAATACTTTCTTTTTCTTTTTCTACAATTTGTACAACTTCTTTTTTTTGTGGTGTAATTACTTGAGATTCTAGATTTTGTGTAATATTATTTTTATAATCAGATATTATTTTTAAAACTCATACAATAAAAGTAGTATTTTCATCCAATGAATTTTTAGTTTTAGTATAAGTCTCGTCTAAAATATCTAATAATTTTATATATAAAGATATATCTTCATTGTGTTTTAATTTATCTAATGTAACTTTTTTAATAAAAAATATAAGCTCTTTGAAAAAAAGTTTAATATTTTTTCAATCTCAAACTAATCTATCAAAATCTCAAATTACACTTATATCTTTATTTAATAATTTGTTTAAAAAATCTGATATTTCATTTTCTGATATTATTCACAATTTTTCTACTACATCACTATAAATAATTTTTGAATCTGAAATTAATTGTTCAAATAATGAAATAGCATTTCTAAGTCATCAGTTACTATTTTTAACTATATAATTATATGATTGTTCATCTACTTCAATATGTTCATTTTTTGCTATAAATTGAAGTCTAGCCTTTACATCTATATCACTAATTCTTTTAAAGTCATATCTTTGACAACGACTTATAATAGTATCTGGAACTTTATGTGTTTCAGTTGTTGCAAGAATAAATTTAACATGAGATGGTGGCTCTTCTAATATTTTCAAAAGTGCATTAAATGCTCATTTACTAAGCATATGTACTTCATCAATTATATAAATTTTATATTTTGCTTTTGTTGGAGAAAATTGAGCCCTCTCAATAAGTTCTCTTATATTATCAACTCAAGTATGACTTGCAGCATCAATCTCTATAATATCAATCAGACTTTCATTTGCAAATTCTCTACATATTTCACAATTAAGACAAGGATTTCAATTATTTGGATTTAAACAATTTATAGTTTTAGCAAGTAATCTTGCAGTTGTTGTCTTACCTGTTCATCTTGGTCAACACAAAAGATAAGCTCCTACAGTTTTAGAATCTGCAATAGCTTTTTGTAAAGTATCTTTAACAAATTTTTGTCACATTAAATTGTCAAAATCACTAGGTCTATATTTTAAATATAAGCTCACTTTTTTTAAATTAAACTATAATTTTATTATCATCGATATTTTTCAATATTTCTTTAATTATTGTTTTATCATGCCATTCAATTGGTCAAGAATTTGTCATCATAATATGTTCATCTCATTTACCAGCAACAAGTAAAACATCACCTTCTTTAATAGAAGAAATTCCTAGTTCAATAGCTTCTTTTCTTGTTGGAATAATAAAAAAATCTTCTCATTCAACTCTATTTATTCATGGTAAAACATCTTTTATTATATTTTCACTATTTTCACTATAATCATCATCTTGAGTCAAAATAACTATATCACTATATTTCGATACTATTTCTCACATAATTGGTCTTTTTGTCTTGTCTCTATCTCAAGTTGCTCAAAAAACAGTTACTATTTTTTTATATCAAATTCAAATAAGTGTAGTTAAAACTTTTTCAAGTGCATCTGGAGTATGAGCATAATCTACAATTATATCAGCATTAAAATCATTTTCAACTAACTCCATTCTACCAGGAACTCAATCAATTTTCTTTATTAATTCTATTATATCATCTCAAGAAATACCAAATGACATAAAAACTCATATA
This sequence comes from uncultured Candidatus Altimarinota bacterium, assembly GCA_937864995.1. GTDB lineage: Bacteria > Patescibacteriota > Gracilibacteria > BD1-5 > UBA6164 > JABWCI01. The sequence continues at coordinate 3,480 of CALMDL010000063.1, forward strand.
GAAGCTAAAATATTTTCTATATTGAAATCTCATTTCAATTTTGTTTCTATTGTAGCAATTTTTCATGGTAATTTAACTTCAAATTTCGTTAAACTATTTTCAATTCTAATATTTGAAGCAGTTAAAGATGATCAATTTCAGATTCAATATAAATACATTGAATCATAAGTTTCTCAAATAAATAATTCACTATACTCAGATCATACATTTATAACAGCTGTTTTTTTAACTCATGATTTTCTTTCATAAGTAATTAAATTTTTAAAAAGTTTTAATTTTGTATTTACATAATCTTTCATAGTTTTATGTAAATCAAGATGGTCTTGAGTGATATTAGTTAAAACTGCTATATCATATTCAAGTCACCATACTCTAGACATCTTTATACCATGACTTGCAGTTTCAATAATAGCTATTTCACATCATTCATCCTTTGCTTGTTTTAATAATCTTTGTAATAAAAAAGCATCAGGTGATGTCATTTTTGTATCATTTACATACTCTTTATCTCAAATTATTATATTTACAGTTGTAAACATAAATATTTTTTTTCATGCTGCTCTTAATCATTTTGCTATAATATTTGATGTTGTTGTTTTTCAATTAGTACCAGTAACACCAATAATAATCATATTTTTTGATGGAAAACCATAAATAAAATTTGCCAAAATTGCTCTAACTTTATGATAAAAAAGTCTAGCAGGATTATCTAATGCAAACAATTTTTTAAAACTACTCATAAATATATTTGTCTAATAAAATATTTTTAATTATTTTATCTAAAATGCTTTAAAATGCTAGTTATTTTACAAAAAAAGATATTATTCTAAAATAATATCTTTTTTATAAATAAAATCTGATTTTATAGAGTTATATTTATCTTTATGTCCGAACATATCAAAATTAATATTATATTTTTTAATTCAAGGTTGTTTAAAGAATTTATAAGTATATTTATCACAATTTGGATTATTAATAGTATAAGAAACACTATTTAAACTTGTTTCTAACTTATCAGTATTTATATATAACTCTACGATTTTATATGTATCAAAATCATAAATTTTTTGATTTTTATCAATATTAATTATTGCATTTTTAGGCAATAACACACGAACATAACTTCTATTTTGTCATCTTCATTGAATATTTAATATATCATTTTTATTTTTTACTCAATAACTATCTAGTAGTTTATTTACTTTTTCATCTTCAAATTTAGAAAAATGATGAGATTTATATATATCAAGTTTTGTTAAATAATTACATGAATTATCTATTTTTGAAACTGTTTTATCATATCTATATTCTATATATCTATCTGTTTTATTTCATCATACAGAAATATAAACTGGATAATTAAAATCTAAAGTAGAATTAAAATTTACCTCTCAATTTATTCATAATTTCCATAATAAGCTATTTTCTTCATTATCAAAAGAGTAAAACACTATATCTCTATTTTTTATATGATTTAAAATAATTTTCAAATAACTATAGTAATCTTTTTTATCTAATAATTTTTTCTTAAACTCTCAAGCAAAATCAAATAGAACTTTTTTTGGTGTTCCTAAAGTACCTACTTTAAATACTTTTGCCTCTACTAACATAGAAAGAACTAAAGAAAAATTTTCACTTGTAATATTTTGACTTAAAACTTTTGAATCAACTCATCAAACACTATCAATTAAATCTAAAATTACATTTTGATTTATATAAATAATACCATCAACTTTGTAATCTATTTTATCAAGAAAAAACTTAATTTTCGCAGAGGAATCACGAAATAATGGATAATAATTAGCATCTCTTAAACCAAAAGTTCAAGTTATTATATCAAGTCATTCTGGAGCCTTTTCTTTATCAGTATATACCTTATTTATAAGCCATTCTAGTGCATATATATCACTATTTTCTACACTTTTAACTTTTCAATTTGTAATCGTAATTAAAGCAGTACTTCACATAAATCATCATGTAGCTCTAATTTCATCATTATTTTGAAATATAACTAAATATTTTTTTTCACTATTATGTCACAACAAACTAAGCATTGTATCATAATTTTTATTAATAGTTTCAAGTAAAACTAAAGTTATTCTTAGCTTTTCTTTTGTATAAAGTAATTTTTCATTTAAATAATCACTTCATAAATCTCAAACTTGGGAATAATTATATAATGCATTATATAATAAACTATAGATTTCTTCATAATTTACTCTTACATTTGACAATAGATTTGTAACATATATGTTTTCAATTCATCATTTAGAATGAATGAAATCATTTGTTTGAGAATATAAATCCAAACTCTTACCTAATAAAATTGATATATCTTTTCATCAATCAATGATATAACTAACATTTTTTATATTATCATTTGGAATAATAGAAAAAGGAGTAAGTAAAATATCTGATACATAAAATGAAATTTTTGCTGTCTTTACATCATTCTTTACTTTATCTAAATCTGAAAAATCATTTTTTAAGTCCAAAATATTTTTATATCCTGATGTAACTAAATTTTCTACAAGTATTTTATTTCAAAATAATATAAAAGTTAAAAAAACGAAAAATAAAATTCATTTTTTAAATTTGATTTGCTTTTTTGGACTTGATAATTTAATCATAATAAAGTGCTTTTTAAAGAAATTTTTAATTATTTTTGAAAAATAACTTACATTTTTTTTAGGTGAAATTATATCTATTGTATTTTGTTTTTTTGAATAATAAAAAGTATCAAAATTATTTGTTTTGTTTTTAGATATTTTAATTATTTTTGAAGTTTTTAAACTTATGTCATTTTTTGAAAAAGAAAAAATATCGTTGATAATTTTTTTTCATAAAGCTGACAATCTAATTTTAGAATTTGATAAATTTGATAAATCAATATTTTCATCTAATTCTGTTTCTAAATCATTTACTTTTTTCATATTTTTGTGAAAAAGAATATTTAATAAAATATATACTTTTTATTGATTTTATCAAGAAAATAATATTATTTTATTTAAAATATTGACAAATAATATTTTTAATTTAATATAAATAAACAGAATAGCATTCCGCAAATCTGTAAAAAGGAGATCAACATGGCTGCTCGCAAATCCAAAGCAACCGTCAAGGCCAAGTTCCGTAAGGCTGCCGCTCGCCGGGCTCGCAAGTCAAGCGAACGCAATTCTCGGAACAAGCCGATAAATATCGGGAACAAGAATGGGAAAAAATAATTCACATTCCCCTTTATTTTCAACATAACCCTCACTATGCAATAGTGAGGGTTAAATTTTTATGTAAATAAAAACTGGATAAATCCAGTTTTTATATTCACATACTATCTCTTATAAGATTAACTTCATGTAATAAAGTTTGATCTTTTTTAATCATTGATTCAAGTTTATTACAGCTATATAAAACAGCAGCATGATTTCTACCAGAAAATATATTACCAATTCTTTCATAAGTATAATTCATTTTTGTTTTTAATAAATACATACTTACTTGTCTTGGAATCATAAATTCTTTTTTTCTATTACTTCATGTAATACCTTCTGTTTCAATACCAAAATGTTCTCAAACTCTTTTAATTATATCTTCGTAAGATTTAATTGTAGTTTTTTCAATTTTAACTTTACTTGATCATAATATATCAGTTGTAAAACTAAGTTTTTTTAATTTTTCAGCTACTTTTGCTAAAGTTGGTGTAACTCATGTTAACTCATATTCAGCAATCATTTGATTTAAAACTCATTCTAACTCTCTTACATTTTCTGTTACATTTGCAGCAATAAATTCAGCAATATCTTGAGGAATCATAAATTCTTTTGCTCTTGCTTTTTCTTGAAGAATTGCAAGTCTAGTTTCAAAATCTGGTCTACCAATATCAACAGTTATACCCCATTCAAATCTACTTCTAAGTCTTGGTTCAAGTTCTTCTAATTCTTTTGGAGCTCTATCTCAAGAAATAATTATTTGTTTATTTTGTTCGTATAATAAATTGAAAATATTATACAGTTCATTTTGAGTTTGTTCTTTTTTTGATAAAAATTGAACATCATCAATAATTAAAACATCAATTTCTCTAAATTTTTCTCTAAGTCTTTCTATACTTCTTTTTTTAACTGCAGTAACATACTCAGTTATAAATTTATCAGCTGTAGTATAAACTATTTTTTTATCTCTAAATTTTTTAATTATCTCATTTCAAGTTGCTTGTAATAAGTGAGTTTTACCTAGTCAAACATCTCAGTAAATATATAAAGGGTTATATGATTTACCTGGATTTCTACAAACAGCCTCACAAGCAGAATAAGCAAGTTGACTATCAGTTCAAACTATGAAATTTGATAAACTATATCTATCATTTACACATTTATCAGTTTTTATAACTTTATTTTCTCAAGTTCACCCGAAAGTAGCTTTTGTTTTTTTTGTTTTAACATCTTCTTTATAAAAAGAACCACAATCAATAACTGCTGTATTTGATGGATTATCAATATTTAAATCTACTTTAAATTCTATTTCTGTAATACTTGGGTTTTCTATTTTTGCTGATTCAAAAACTTCTTTATAAAATTTTGCTTCTAAGTTATCTTTCATAAATGAAGATACAACTCAAAATGTAATTTTTGTCTCAGTTAATTCAACAATTGAAATCTTTCTAAAATATACTAAAAAGTCTTGTTTTTTTACTCTTTCAATAATATTTGAAACTATATTTTGTAATTTATAATTGTTTTGCATCTTTCTAACCGTAAATTCTTAAATAAAATTGGAGATTATTTATATCCCGGAACTTCATTAAAGCTATTCTATGTAAATAAAACTTCTAGTCAAAATTATATTTCCCCTTGACTTGTTTTTATGTTTAAAAATTGTAAACAACATACGAGTTGCTTTTGTAATGCTAGGCTTTTCTAGTTTTTAACATTTTTTGAAAAAAAGTTTATTTAAAAAATAATAAAGTAAAAAATTATTGTATTTTGATTAAAAAATAATATACTATCAATCGTGAGATTAGGTATCTACTGCAAGATTAATCTTGGAGAGGAAAGTCTGGACATCGCGAGAGAAACATAGAAGATAACGACTTCGGTTTAAGAATATAATAAATAAATCTTAAATACCACAAGTGCCACAGAGACTATACTATTCCGCAAGGAAGAAAGGTGAAAAGTCATTTAATGTTTACCTTTATTACTACTTTTTACTAAAAGTGTGATAATTTTAAGCTATAAATGAATTCCGTAAGGAAGTGGTAAACTGTATGTGATGCAATGGGAATGGTACTTTTAGAGGTTATTTCTCTCTAATGCTTCAAAAAAGTATACCCAGCTCGAGCCTATGAGTGATTATAGGCCTAGATAGATTGATACCGAGATACAGAATCCGGCTTATTAGTCTCACATTTTTTTTAAAATAAATTAAATAATTAAAATATGAAATTAGTTTTTACTTGAATACAAGGTTGTTGAAAATGAACTCAAGCAAGATTACTTGTAGAAAAATATGGTTTTACATTACTTGAAATGTGAGCAGAACTTAGAAAATTAGCTGATTGAGAAAGTGAACTATGAAAAAGAGTTAAACAAACTATAGAAAGCTGAGCTCTAGTAACTCCAAGTGTAGTTTGAGAAATAATGAATGAAGTTATTACTTCACAAACAAATGATAAACTAATACTTGATTGATTTGTAAGAAATGAATGAAATAGACAATCACTTGATAATATAACAAATGATTATAAAGTTGTATTTTTTGAATTAAGCAAAGAAAAAGCTATAGATAGATTACTTTGAAGAATGTATGATCCAATAACAGGAGAAACTTTCCCATCTAGTTTTAAAGTAAATTCATCTACATGAACAGAACTTATAAAAAGAAAAGATGATAATGAAGCTTCTATATTAAAAAGAATAGATGAATTTATGAATAATACTCTACCAACTGCTTTAAATCAAGAAAAAGAAGGTAAAGTTATAAGAATAAATGCTGACCAAAATGTTGAAAATGTATTTAATGAATTAGTTACTAAACTTTGATTATAATGATTTGATTTGCTCTATGAAGAGAATATAAATTAAGTATTGCTGAAATATTTGCAGTTTTCCCAAAAGGGAAAGCTGTATTTTATGATAAAGATGTTTTAATTATAGAAAATGTAGAAGAAACTGAAATTTTAGAAAAAGCAGATTTTTTATGATGAACAATAAAAATATTTAAGATAATAGATAATGAAATAATAGATGAAGCAATTGATATAGAATGAAAATTTAAATATGGAATAAGTACATTTTGAGATAAAAAAAATCTAAAAGAGATACTTAATTCTACAAAAAAAATCTTAAAAGAAAACTGAGTTTCATCTAGATTTATAAACAAAGATTTTACAAATCTAAGTTCTGCTCAAATAATATGAGAAAAACTAGTGAAAAATTGAACTGATTATAGTTTTGTATTTAATGGAGACAAAAAATATATATGAAAAACTATATGGGTTCAAGATATATATAGTTATAGTAAAAGAGATTATAACAAAGATAGAGATATGCAAACATGAATGCTACCTCCAAAACTTTGTCAAATAATGATAAATATAAGTTCTGGTAAAACTATTTATGACCCATTTGTATGACTTGGAACTGTTTTGATTGAATCTATACTTATGTGAAATAAAAAAGTATATTGAAGTGATTTAAATCAAACTATGGTAGAACATAGTAGAAACAATATATTTAAATTTGCACAAGAAAATAATACAATTTTAGAAGACGTAGAGTTTATAAAACTAAATGCAAAATTTATAAATGAATCTAGTATATTGCTGGAAAAAAATATAGATGCAATAGTTACTGAATGATATCTTTGAGAAATAATGACAGTAAAAAATATAAGCATAGATAGAATAAATAAACAAAAGGAAAGTTTGATTTCTATTTATGAAAAATTTTTTGAAAACTTAAAAAAGATAAATTATACTTGAAATATAGTTATTTGTTTTCCATTTTGGGAAATATCTTGAAAATATATTTATTTTGAAGAAGTATATAAAACATTATCTTTATTATGTGATATACAACCTCTATTCCCTACTCAATTTGAAAATATAACTACAAAAGCTTGAAGTTTACTTTACAAAAGAGAAAAACAACTTGTTTGAAGAGAATTTTTTAAACTAAAAATAAAAAACTAGAAGATAAATCTTCTAGTTTTTTATTTTTTTAGTTTTTTAGTTTCTAAATTATCTGCTTTAATTTTTGTATCTATTCAAATACTATCTAAGTTTTTTAAAACTACATCTGCCCATTGGCTATTAAAAAGGATTCTTTCCAATTTAATCAATTTTGATTTAGCAGAATTTATATCTGGTAATGACCTAGTTATTTTATAAAGCATATCACAATTTATCTTTCAATCTCAAAGATTAAGCTTTCACAATTGCGATTCATTTAAAGTAGATATATTTAATACAAAGTTTCTAGATGGGTATCTTCAAAATAATTCAAAATAATTATTTATTAAAAAATCTATTTCATCACTTGATAAAAGTGATCATGATTTTTCTAACATTTCTTTAATATTTGAATTAAGTGAAAAATCTCATGCTTTTACTCATATCATTTCTTCAAAATGAATTTGAACTTCAACTACATTTCACGATTCTAAAAGTATATTTGCTTTTATATCTCTATATGCTGATTTTTTTTCTGGATTTGACAATAAATGTCATGCTGAATTTTCAAATGAAACATTTTTAACTCAAGAAAATTTTTTCAATTTTAAAACTTGAATTACTAAATTATCAATTGAATTATCTCAATGTAATCATAATTTTCAAATAAGTCTAAATCTATTTAAATCTCATATTTTATGAAAATCTCAATTATATATTTTTATTAATTTAACAATTACTCTTCAAAAATCTTTTTCTGGTCAAATAGAATTTCAAATTCTTAAATCATAATAACTATTATTAATTCCAACTTCTGAAAATATTCATGAAACTAAATCCATATCATTTTTTGATATTTCTTTCATTTCTTGAAGTGTTTCGATTTTTGTTTTTACAAGTTTTAATCCAGGAATAAGTTTAATAACTTTATCTTTATCAGTGATTTTTATTTTTGCTAAATCAAGAGGCAATATTTCAAGATCTTGTAATATTCTAATATATTCACCTTGATCTTTTGTAAGTTTTTTTCAGTTTAATACATTGATACATGCATCAATTGCATTATCTAAATAAACTATTGATTCATCTACGCTTGATTTTTCTCAAGCACTATAAAGTTTTGTTGTATCTTTAAAAGAGATTTTTCATATTTTAAATTTCGATAATTGGATATTTCATCTAGATAAATCATTGAATAAAAAATTTATTTGTAATCAAATATTTACAGCGGATAAATTATAAAATTCTCAAGATAATTTAACATCCATTTTTTCATTTATTTCTCATTTTTGTTTTAAATCTGAAATCATATCTAGTAAAAAATCCGGTTTATGAATTTTAGATGAATTATTTCAAGATCATTTTGATACAATAAACTCCCACCACTCGTATAAAAAGATAAATTTATCTAATTCTTTTCTTATAAAATCAGTTAATTGAAATGTTTTTTTACTCTTAAAAAACTCTATTTTATTTTCTATATTTGATTTATCATATCAATATAAATCACAAAAATTTCATATGAGTGTCTTTTTTGATTGATGGCTCAACATAAGTGAACTTGATAATCTAAATTCTCAATCTTTTAAAAGTAAAACTTTATTTATAAAAAATATATATTTTTGATTTGTTGAAAAATTATCCCAAGTTGTTTTATCTATTCATTGTAATTTTATAACATTAAAATCTTCTTCTAATGAATCCTTTACTTTTATATGAACAACTTTTTTATTTTTCTCTCTTATAGAATTAATAAGATTTTTAAAATCTAAATCTCAATTTTCAAGTGAATCAAGAAATATTTTAAAAAATGGATTATCAAATTTTTTATTATTTTTTAATGAATATGATTTATCTATAATTCAAAGTTCTTTAAAAATATCAATCATTCAATTTATACTCAAAAATGCATTATATAATTTTTTA
>CALMDL010000064.1 GCA_937864995.1 uncultured Candidatus Altimarinota bacterium
CAAGTAAATAATCATTAATTTCTGGGTATGAATTTTCTCTATAATATGAAATATCTAAAGGTTCTCATGCATGATCTCTAAAAACACTTGATATCTCATTTAATAAAATATTTAATTTATTTTGTGTTTGTTTCATTTCATTTTGTAACATATTTTATAAAGTTATCATATATTTAATTATACCATTTTTATTTAAAATAACAATTATTTAACTCAATCAACTGTAATTTCTAAAACTCTTTGTTTATATATCTCTCAACTTCAACTATCTTTTAATTTTATATCTTTTACTTCCGAAGCTCTAAATATTACTTTTGAATCTGATAAAATAACTCATTCAAAAGTTGTTGGAGTTTTTCAAAGATTTTCAGCGAAATTTTTAAACATAGCTAAATCTGAAATATCTCTAATTCTTAATCTTTCTCAATTAACAATAACTAATGTATCTTTACTTGGATGATTTCTTCATATAAAAATATCATCTAAGTTATTTGAAACTGATGTAAAGCTATGTAAATTGATTATGTCTCAATTTCTATATCATACAATTTTTCATTCATCAATTAGTCTTGAAATATCTAAATTTGGTATTTTTGGTAAGTTTTGATTTGGAGTAACCCATCATTTCCAACTATCTCATCTAACAATAAATTTTCATTCTAGTTGAGGCATTTTTAATAATATTCAGTTTAAAGTGTCTACTAATTTTTTTTCTCAAGATGTAAGAGTTTCATATCAAGATTTTCTTAATCTAGTATTTATATTATCAAATAAAAAATTATCTGTATAAGCAAATACTAAAAATGCTTCACTTCTAGTTAATTTTGGATGTTTTGTTAAAGCACTTTCAATCATTCATTCGTAATCTATTGGAACCTTATTTTTTAATAAAGTATCTCAATATTTTAACTTTTTATATCTTTCAATTATATCAAAGTTTGGAGATAATACTCAACTTTCAGTTAATAAATCATAAAAATTTTTAGGAATTCATAAAGATTCTAATTTTTCAGGAATACTTAACTTTTCAAATTCTGATAATTCTAGTCTTCTATTATAAAAATCTTGTTCTTTTAGTTCTTGTCAGTGTTTTTTTAATTTTTCTCTTTGTTCTGGTTTTAATCTATTTCCTATTGAGTAAATTGATTCATTTCAACATACTCATTTTTCTAATAATATTCTTCTTTCTTCTAAAGAAAAACCAGCTTGTTTTAAAATTTCTGCTTTTTGTTTTATTTCTTCATTTGTATAATTATAAACTCCTGCTCATTTTCTATCTTTTCAAATATTATGTGCTTCAAGTATTGCTTTTTCTTGTTCTGAAGTAAACTTTTTTCATTTTAGATAAAAACTTCATGCTTCTAATCTTTCTTTATCTCCTAATCTTGCAATATCTTCAACTAACATTTTATCAAAGTCCATTTGTTTTTTAGGCACTATTTCATCAACTTTTCATCTAGTTACTCATACAACATTTCTAATTTCAGGACTTTCTACAACTCTTTCTGCTGGTTTTCTAAGTTTTGATAATTCCCTAGCTCAAAGTTTTAATCATTTTTTTCAAACTGCAACTCATAATCAAACCCCAGTTGTTAAAAGTCATAATTGTGCTACTGATTTTCATTTTTCATAAGCATCTCAATCAAACAAATTCCATATTGATTCTCAAAGTGATTCTGCTAGTTTTTTTATTCATTCCCAACTTGCAAGTTATTTTAGGCTTTCAATTATTACTTTTCAATTTGTATTATATATTTCAATCGCTAATTCATAATTTCATATAACAAGTTCATCAATAATTCACTTCAAGAAGTTCTCAATTTTTGAATTATTTTTATGATTATCATTAATTCAAAGTTTTTCATAAAGCATTATTTTTGCTTCATTTATCATTGCTTCTTTATCTATATTTTTTTAGTATCATTATTTTCTCTTTGTTTTAATTCTTCTATTAAATTTAACCTTTCTACATCTTGTTTTTCAAGTAATTGTTTTATATTTCTTAATAATTCATCTATATCTTGTTTATTTGCTCATTCTCTTACCCTACTTTCAACATATTTTCTTGCTTTATCCTTAATCTGATTCTCATTAAATCAATCAGGAGTTTTATCACCTTTGACATCAATTCAATCGATATATTCATTATGTTTTCAAAAGATTTCTGACATCTCTCCTATTAATGATAAAATAAATTATAATATAATTTTATCATATCTGATTGAAAATTACAAAATAGCAATTTTTATTATTTAATTAATTTTAATTTTTGACATTTAATTTTTTATAGTTTTTTTAATTTGACTTTATTTTGATTTTTATTAATATCCATTCCCCTCTTTCGATGGAAAAGAGGTAAAAAGGAGAAACATGTCCTATACTGTAGTTGCATTCATCATTTGGGTGTTTAGCTTATCATTTCTAAAATGGTGGGTAATCTTTTATAAAAACAAAAAAGAGTTCTTGGCAGTATTTGAACAAACTTGCGAAGGAATTATTAAAAGCTTGATGTATATCAAGTAAATTTCTTTCAAGAAAAGAGCAAGACTATGTCTTGCTCTTTTTAATTGATTTTCATAATACTTTTAATTCTCATGGCAAAATAATATTTTTTCAAACAATAATCAAATCTCATCTAATACCATCTGGTGGTGCTACATCTGTTTTAAGTTTTTTAATACTTGAGTTATATCTAACTAAAGAATTTATAGTATTTGCAATATCACGATTATCTGTAAGACCATATTTTTCTTTTACTATTTTCCATAAAGTATCACCTTTTTGAATTTTATAAGGTTCATCATCTACTACTTCATTTTTTAAGTTTTTTAATCTTTCTTGAGATTCTTTACGAATTTGATTTATTCTATTTTCAAAAATTCAAAATTGTGAATATTCATTTTGAATATAAATTTCATCTCAATACATTTCTTTATATTCTCATGAATCATTAATAATTCAAATTAAAATTGGATAATTTGAATATCTCCTAAAAATATTTTCAACAGAATTTTTAACTTTTGAATACACTCTAAAATCATTTCATTCTAATTTTAGGAAAAATTCTTCTTTATTTTTTGCAATTGAATTATATAAAACATCTCATAATAAATTATTTCAGAAATTATATTTTTTTACATTTTCTTGTAATTTTTTAAAATCATTTTCTGATGAAATCTTTACTCAATTTTTTAAAAAACTTATAAATTCTTGTTTTTCACTTGTTTTTTGATTTTCTATAATTTGAGTTTCATTATTTTTTTGAGATTCTCACATTTTTTGATTGTTAAACTATATATAAAATAATTATAACATATTAATTTAAAAAAATAAAAAAAGCTGCATATTTCGGCAGCTTTTTCAAGGAGTCGGATTATTTCAGCCGACTTTTTTTGCAGGTTCACCA
>CALMDL010000065.1 GCA_937864995.1 uncultured Candidatus Altimarinota bacterium
ACCTCCTATTTTATTAAAAGCATCACTTCAAAATCTCTTTTTTATCTCTCTAATTCACATAAAATTTACTTCATATTGAGGAGAGATAGTTGTAGCTAATTCACCTGGAAAATTTTCCATGAAAAAAGAAGCAATTTCTCTATCTTGCTTTCATACAGACAATATTTTATCATTATTTAATAAATCAAAATATTCTAAATTAGTTCCTATATGTATAAAAATTTCCATTATTTTTTATTAATAAACAAAATCAACTCTTATTTTTTTATTACCAAATTTTTCTGAAACTTCTACTTCTCTTATAGCAACTACTTCTTCAAAATCTTTAAATCTATCAAATATTTCATTGAAATCAACTTCTTCTCATTCAAAAGTAGCTATTTCATAAATACCTTCTTCATAAGCTAAATTTACGATTTCTATATTATCTTCACTAGATATTGAAATATCGTGATTTTTTAGTTCTCAAACATTTTGGATTATCAGATCCAATACTTCTTTACTTGTTTTTAATTCTGTTTCTCAAAAAACAAAAACAATTTTATCACCATTTTTAGATAGACTTTCTACAAAATCAAAATCTAAATCTATTTTTTTATTACCATTTAAAGTAAAATTTCCAGCAAATATATTCATAAAAATTAATTAAAAATTAAGCAAAAAATATTCAAGATAGTACTTTAACAATTTTATCCTTTGAGTGCTTATAAAAACTATTATCACCCAATAAATCTGATTCTAAAACTGTTATTTTTCTCCTTTGAAGCTCCTTTTTTTCTCAAGGTGATAAAAATAAATAATCTCATCATTTTACAGAAATATCATTTTTAAATTGCTCCAATTGTAATATATCCAATTTTAATTTTTTGTTATTTATTACAAAATAATCAAGTCTTCTTCATAAAAATCTTTCTATTTTATTTACAAAATCAAGTTGAGTAAGACCTGTTGTTTCTCATCATTTATTTGTAGAATTTCAAATATAAATAAGTTTTGCCTTTGATTCTCTAATAGAATCTTGAACTCAACCAACTATAAAATTTGAAATAATAGAAGTAAACAAATCTCATGGTCAAATAAGTATAAAATCACTATTTACAATAGCATCATGTACATGACTATTATGTGTTGCTCAAATTGAGCACTCCATAAGCTCTAAATCAGCAATTCATGAATTATAATTTGCTACATTTGATATTCTATCCTGACTTTCAACAATTTCTCAATTTCACAAAATTGCTCTAATATATGCTTTTTTTGTAGTCACCGGAATAACTTTTGCATTTACTTCTAATAAATCATGCATAAATTGAATCATTTTATCATAATCTCATAGATTATAATACAAATTTGCCATTAAAATATTTCAAAATTTATGTCAATTAATACTACTTTTAAGAGGTAAAATAAAATTAAAATAATCTTTTAATTTAGAATTTAAAAAACTATATAAATCTCATCTATTAAAATCAAACTCTTCTAATTGATTTTTATAAATTCATGCTTTTCAAAAAAATAAAAGTTCTTTATTTGCTTGTTTAAATAATTCAAGAATTGAAAAATGTGATATTTTTTCCTCAT
>CALMDL010000066.1 GCA_937864995.1 uncultured Candidatus Altimarinota bacterium
TACATTTCATTTTAAACTTAGTTTTTCTTGCATATTTTTTACTTTTTTTTAAATTTATATAATTATATAAATATAAAAAAATAAGCCAACAAATTTTGTTAACTTACTTTATATTTTAAATAAATCTCATCTATCAAATCACTGAAAAAGATATCATTGGAAATAATCAACTCATAAACTTCTAGCAAATTTGAGCATATCTTCAGTTTCTATCCATTCAGATAATACTTTAATTCATACTTTTTTTAAATCACTAACATATTTTTTAAAATCTTCTATATCATTTAATGATAAACTTTGCCTTACTCATTGACAATCAAATCTATACTTATGACACAAAAACATTTCTTGCATAAATTTTCAATCAATTTTAACCATTGATAAATCAACTTCTTCTCATAATAAAAATTCAATTCTTTCTTTACTTGAATATCAAGAAAATAAATCATCAATCGAAACTTTAAATCACATTTCTATTAATGCTTTTAATTTTCATAAAACAATTAATTTATTTTCAGATGTAATTTCTTCATTTTCAAGTAATTCAAAATTTACATCATTTGGATTTATTTTTATTTTTTTTAACAAATCTTCTATAAAATATAAAAAAAGTGGATTTAATAAATCTTGAACTTCTAAATTTATATTTACTTTTCTTGAAGTTTTTTCTAAATCACTAAAAGCTTTTTTACAAATTTTTGTAAAAAGTAAAAAAGTTTCTCTCCTAGCTCTAATTTCACTTAAAAAACTTATATGAGCATTATTATAATTATTTACCCTAAATAATATTTCATTTGCAAATAGTTCTAAATTTGAAGATACTATTGGTTCATATTTTGCATAATAATTCTTATTTTGCTTAAATAATGACCTTGAAAACGACTGGTCTAAAAAAATTTCCATCTAAAATAGTAAGTTTTTAAAACTATAAATAATATAGTTATTTTTATAAAAATTAAAAATAAATTTTTATAATTCTTTGACATAAAAATATTTATTGATATAAAGATATAGAATGCTCCCATAGCTCAGTTGGAAGAGCGCTAGGCCGCGAACCTAGGTCTGCCGTGGGTTCGAATCCTGCTGGGAGCACCATA
>CALMDL010000067.1 GCA_937864995.1 uncultured Candidatus Altimarinota bacterium
CTGCTTTTATATTTATTGCAACATTAAACTTTATATATGAAAGATATATACCATATATAAACATTAATAACGCTGTTATAGAATATATTTCACTTTTAAATATTAAATATCCATTTTCAAATTCTGAATACTTAAATCCGGTTAGTATTTCCTTTCCATCATTTGTTATTACTATTGAAAGTGTTATTACTATCATTAATATTATAGACTTTTTCATTAATCTAAAATACGGCATTAACTTATTCATTTTTATTCCCCATTTTAGTAAGATGTACAAACATATCTTGAAGATTCATAGTTTCTAAATTTATGTTTAAACTTTCTATAAACTTTAAATCATCTTCATTTATATCCCCATAATATTTATACACTTGTTTAGATCCAAAACTTTTATCAGGTGTTGTATTTTTTAAACATTTTAATTTTTCCAAATCAGACTTATCTCCACTTATGTAAAATGATTTTTGACTTATATTATCTATACTATCATCAACTATTACTTTTCCTTTATGTATTATAACTACATTTTCAATTAAGTTTTCTACTTCATTTATAAGGTGAGTTGATAATATTATAGTTCTAGGATTTTTTATATAGCTATCTAATAATATCTTATAAAACTCATTTCTATTGTCTGCATCAAGACCTATTGTAGGTTCATCAAATATAGTTATTGAAGCATTTGAGCATATTCCTATAATGTTCGATACTATACTTTTCATACCTCTTGATAATTTTCTATATGACTTCTTAGAATCTAGCTCAAAATAATCACACAATTTTTCTTGTAGATTTTTATCATAATCTTTATAAAAGTATGAGTAAGTATTAAATAATTCTTTTATTAAAATATCATTTTCAGGAAACTCTCTTTCTCTTACTATACATAACTTATCTAATACATCGTCACTTTCATTTATATTTTGTCCAAATATTTCTATAGTACCGCTTTTACTAATTAATTGCTTTGTAATTATATTTAATAAGGTAGTTTTTCCTACTCCATTTTTCCCAAGTAAACCATATATTTTATTTTCATAAAAATCTATAGATATATCATCAAGTATTACACTATCATTAAAAGACTTACTAACATTTTTTACTTTTATAGCTACACTCATTTAGTTTCCCCCTTTGTATTGTTTAATCATCTCAAGTAATTCATCTTTATCTATATCTAACTTATTTGCTTCTTCAATTAAGTTCTTTATAAACTTATTTTTAAAGCTTTCTTTTCTTAAAAGCTTTATAGTGTTTTTTGCACCACTA
>CALMDL010000068.1 GCA_937864995.1 uncultured Candidatus Altimarinota bacterium
ATTTTTTATTTGAGTATTGAAAAATTATCACTTCATGGTACACAAATATGAATATGGATACTCTTATAAATATGAGTAGTTAAATATAAATCCAAATGAAAACTTAATTGAGTTTGTATTATGGTGACAAAAATATTCTTGTTCAACAAATATAAATCCAAAATCTAAATTAAGAAGGGTACAAAACTAGTCAAAAAAAATTGACTATAAAATAAAAACTATATAATTTCTTTGTAATTTTAATTTTTAAATAAAAAGAGTATGCAAACTACTTTAATATTATTAAAACCAGATACAGTTGAAAGAGGATTAATCGGTCAAGTTGTTGCTAGATTAGAAAATAAAGGGTTAAAAATCAGTGGATTAAAAATGATGCAATTAGATGAAGCTATCATTGAAGAACATTATGATTTCTTAAAAGATAAACCATTTTTTCCTGGAATTAAAAAATATATGACTAGAACTCCAGTAGTTGCTATTGCTGCAACTTGAGTAAATGCTATTGCAACTGTTAGAATGTTAACTGGTGCAACAAACCCAGCTGAAGCTCTTCCTGGTTCAATTAGAGGTGATTTTGGTTTAACTATTGATGCTAATATAATTCATGCATCTGATACTCCAGAAAATGCTGCAATTGAATTAAATAGATTTTTTAAAGGACAAGATGTATTTAACTATACAAGAGTTATTGACCAAGTAATTTCATAATTATAAAAAAGACTAAAAATTTAGTCTTTTTTTGTTTTTTAAATATAATTAAAAAAATAATTTTTAAATAAAAAAAATGGCTAGATTTTATGATACTCTTCTATGAGAATACATTAAAAATCCTTGAGTTAGATGAATAAGTTTAGATAAACTATCAACAAAAGAATTTAACTATATGATGATTAGTTATGATTCTATTACAAATAAAGCAAAAATAAATTTCAAAGATGTAGACTTAGAAACTGCATCTATTTATAGTTGAGAAGATGTTTATATTACAAATAAACTATATGAAAAACAAGTAAGTGAAAAATTAGATCAAAATACTGTATTAACACAAATTGAAATACCACTTTTACAAGTATTAAAAAAGATGGAAATTAGTTGAGTTAAAATAGCTAGAGATAAATTAAAAGAAATATGAACAATTCTAGAAAATGAGATAATGAT
>CALMDL010000069.1 GCA_937864995.1 uncultured Candidatus Altimarinota bacterium
TTTGAAGCTAATTGTGGTAATCATATTCATTTGGTAGATATAAATACTTGAGAAATTATAGATTTACCTGAAGATATAATAATATCAAATCTACCAGAAAACTTTAAAGTTAAAAATATGGATGTTAAATTGTTTTGAGAATTTAGTTCTAAATAAAAGCTTTTTTGGAGGAGGAAAGAGCTTTTTTATTTTTTAAATATA
Organism: uncultured Candidatus Altimarinota bacterium; assembly: GCA_937864995.1. Taxonomy (GTDB): domain Bacteria; phylum Patescibacteriota; class Gracilibacteria; order BD1-5; family UBA6164; genus JABWCI01. The sequence goes on from CALMDL010000069.1 coordinate 202, forward strand.
AAATTATGAAATTAAACTTAAATAATAAATATAATATTCTTGTATCATGACAAGAAAAAGAACTTAGTTTAAAAGAAATACTTTGAGATAAAAAAACTATTTTATATTTTTATCCTGCTGATAATACTCCAGGTTGTACTTTGGAAAACAAAGATTTTACTTGTTTAAAAAATGAATTTAATTTAAAATGATATAAACTTGTTTGAGTTTCTAAAAATAGTATGGAAAGTCATAAAAAATTTGTTTTATGACACGAACTTTTAAATGATTTAATATCAGACCCAGAATTAGTTTTACATTTTGAGCTTTGAGCTTATGGTGAAAAAAATAATTATGGAAAAATAATAGAGTGAGTTATAAGAAGTACTTTTGTTATAGATAATACTTGAGAAGTTATAAAAGAATATAAAAATATAAAAGCGACATGACATGCTGCTAGATTATTAAAAGAGTTAGATTAATATCTAATTCTTTTTTTGTAAAATAATTTTGACTTTAATTATTTAGCACATATAATATCTATGTGCTAATGTTTTAATTCTTAATTATTTGAATATGAATATAGAAGAACTAAAAAATAATACAAAAGATGCTTTAAAAAAATACTGAATAGATTTAGTAGAAAAAGCAAAATCTTGAAAAATAGATCCAGTAATAGGTAGAGAAGAAGAAATAAGAAGAGCAATTCAAATACTTAGTAGAAGAACAAAAAATAATCCAGTTTTGATTTGAGAACCTTGAGTTGGTAAAACTGCTATCGTAGAATGAATTGCAAAAAAAATAAGTGAAAAAGATGTTCCTGATAACTTGCTTGAAAAGAAAATTATTTCTCTTGATATGTGAGCTTTGCTTGCTTGAGCTATGTTTAAGTGAGAGTTTGAAGAGAGATTTAAATCTGTTATAAGTGAAGTAGAGAAATCAGAAGGTCAAATCATACTTTTTATAGATGAAATCCATACAATTGTTTGAGCCTGAAATGCAGAATGACAAAATGATGCTTGAAATCTTTTGAAACCAAGTCTTGCTAGGTGAGAACTTCATCTTATTTGAGCTACAACAATAAATGAATATAGAAAATATATAGAAAAAGATGCTGCTTTAGAGAGAAGATTTGCAACAGTTATGGTTGATGAACCAAATAGAACTGATGCATTAGCTATTCTTAGAGGTATAAAAGACAAATATGAAGCCCATCACTGATTAAAAATCACAGATAAAGCAATTGAAGCTAGTGTTGATTTAGCTATAAAATATATAAGTGATAGAAAATTACCAGATAAAGCAATTGATTTAATGGATGAAGCTTCTTCTAGTGTGAAATTGAAATCTATTTCTAAACCTGTAGAGCTTGATATAATTGAAAAAGAAATAAGAACATTAAAGATCGAATTTGAAGCTAAAAAAACAGAAAAAGTAAATAAAGATATACTTGATAATCTTGAAAACTCTATAAAACAAAAAGAGTCAGATGCAAAAATAATAGAAACTTCATGGAAAAATGAAAAAAATATTATAGATGAAATAAAACAAAATAGAGAAAAAATAGATAGATTTAGAGTACAAGCAGATAGTTTTGAAAGGGAATGAAATCTAGGTGAGGTTGCTAGAATTAGATATTGAGAAATACCAAAAATAGAAAAATCTCTTTTTCTATTAGAAGAAAAAATGAAATCTTTAGAAAACTCTTGAACTACTTATTTGAGAGATAAGGTTGATAGTAATGATATAGCAGAAGTTGTTGCAAAATGGACTTGAATCCCAGCTCAAAAATTACTTGAAACAGAAAAAGAAAAACTTTTAAAATTGGAAGATGTTTTAAAAAAATCTGTTATATGACAAGATAAAGCTATAATTAGTGTTTCAAATGCTATAAGAAGAGCAAGAGCATGATTAGCAAGTGAGTGAAAACCACTTTGAAGTTTTTTATTTCTTGGTCCAACATGAGTAGGTAAGACTGAAACAGCAAAAGCTCTAGCAAGAGAACTTTTCAATGATGAAAAAAATATGATAAGAATTGATATGAGTGAATATATGGAAAAACATTCTGTTTCTAGGCTTATTTGAGCTCCTCCTGGTTATATTGGTCATGATGAAGGTGGTCAATTAACTGAATCTGTTAGAAGAAAACCATATAGTGTTATACTTTTTGATGAAGTTGAAAAAGCTCATAGTGATGTATTTAATATACTTTTACAAGTTTTGGATGATGGAAGATTAACAGATAGTAAATGAAGAGTTGTAAATTTTACTAATACTATAATTATTTTGACAAGTAATATTTGAAGTCAAAAAATAATGGATAAATTTGATAATTCTAGTATTTGAGAAAAGTTTGATGAAGAAATTTTTCAAATGTTAAAACTGCATTTTAGACCAGAGTTTTTGAATAGATTAGACGACATAATAATTTTTAATCCATTATGAGAAGAACAAATATTAATAATAGTTGATTTAGTTTTAAAAGATATTATTAAGTTACTAAAAAATAAACAAATAAAAGCTGAATTTAGTGAAAATTTGAAAAAATATTTAACAAAAGTAGGATATGATAGAGATTTTTGAGCTAGACCATTAAAAAGAACTATAAATAACAAGATAGTGAATTTGTTATCAAGTGAATTAATTGCTTGAAATATAGTTTCTGGGGATAATTTATTTATTGATATAGATGAAAATAAAGAAATAAAAATAGAAAAAAAGTAGTTTTT
>CALMDL010000070.1 GCA_937864995.1 uncultured Candidatus Altimarinota bacterium
ATGAATAATACTGAAATAACAAACCAAGATAAATTAAATTTAAATAATACTGAAATAACAAACCAAGATAAATTAAATTTAAATAATACTGAAGTATCGAACTTAAAATTATCTATAAGTGAATTAAATAATATAAAAGATAAACTATTAGATTCAAGTGACATATATACTATTAAATGAATTAAATATATAAACAAAAAAGGCTATAGAAAAATAGCTTTAGCATTTAATATATCTACTCAAATAATTAACGAGAAAAGAATATTAGATTGAGATAATCTAATATATGATTTCACAGTAAGAGCAAGTACTCCAATGTGAAGATACACTGAGGCTTCTTCTAGTTGTTCTAGTAGTGAAAGAGATTTCACTCATTTAAATCATGATGTAAGAGCGACTGCTCAAACTAGAGCAACTAACAGAGCTATATCTGATTTACTATGAATTACTGATATTATATATTATATTTCATGAATAATTAATAGTAATGTAAATACTGAAAATAACTATGATAATTGACCCGTAGAGAGTAGCAATATTATAGATACTCATAATATTACCTTAAAGCAAAGAAAACTCTTAGAGAGCTTAATAACTGAAGTTATTGAAAATGAAGATGAGCAAAAAGCATATATTGAAACACTAGATGAGTTATCAAAATATGAAGCTAATTTTCATATAAGAGAATTACTTGATATGAAGAATGGGACTAATTACTCCTTTTCTTTAATAAGAACCACCTACCTCCCCAAACCTCCACCTAAATATTTTATATAATAAATCCATAATTTAATTTGTAAAATATTTAAAATCATATATTATTGATGTGCCAAAATAAAACAAATGCTGTAAAAAGCAAACATGAAAAAATATACAAGAAAGGGTATCTTAGGTTGCTCACCTTTTATTGAATATTTTTTCATGAAGAAGTTTTGTTTTGGCGAACATAAAGAGTGCTTAAGTTACCCTTTTTTGTTTGCCAAAATTTACCTTTTAAATAATTAAATATGAAAAAAATAATATTAACTATTTTTTTAGTTTTGAGTTTATTTATATATAAACCATCATTTGCTTATACAGAAGAAGAATATTTAAATGAAATGAATAAGTATAGAGAATATTATGTCCAACAAATAGAAGAAACTAAATCAGAATATAAAAAATATTTAAATGATATAAAATGATATATATCAGATTATAATAATTCAATTGATTTATTAAAAAGTCAATCTATTAATTTTACATGTGAAGAGAGGGCTAGGCAAACTGCTAATTCATATGGAGTAGATAAACTTGTATCAGATCAATTATATTTAGATTTAGTTTCTAGATGTCCTAATAATTCTCAAAATAATACTTCTAAGATAAGTGAATATAATTCTAAAATATTAGAACTTGAATTAGAATATGAAGAAATTAAAGAAGAAAGAGATAATGTAATTGAAAAATATCAATTAAAAATTGATGAAATAGATGAATTAATAAATGAATGAAATAATAATGATTCAATAATAAATAATAACTTAACTACTACTAATTCATGTTGATTAAACTCATATTATGATTGAGATTGATCTTGTCTTTGTAAGGAATGATATGAATGGGTTAGTGAAAATGATTCATCAAATTTAGATTGCATAATAATAGAAGAAGAAAATAATTACTTTGAAGATAATTATTTAAATTATAATAGTAAATGATTGGATGCTTTAAATAAAAATGATTATGAAAGTGCAATTAAATATTATAATTTATCATTAGAAACAGAATATAATATAGTAGCATTATT
>CALMDL010000071.1 GCA_937864995.1 uncultured Candidatus Altimarinota bacterium
CCAAAAAATGCTACTGCTGCAGCAATTCCATTAGCAGTAACAAAAAATGAAAGATATGCAATTATCAGTTTTCAAAGAAACAGTAATGTTCCAAAGGTCAAACCAAAAGTTTTAACTGCTGAAGAAGAAGTAGTCAGAGCTGAAATAATTAAAGAGAGAGCAGAAAGAAAAGCAGAAATGGAGTCTAGAAAATTAAATGAGACTCAAGTTTCTCAATAATTTTTATCATAAAAAATCTTAAATGCAAAATACCAAATAATATAAAATTTCATAAGCAAATAAAAAAAACTATCGACTAGTCGATAGTTTTTTTTGTATTTATTAAGTTTAAAAGAGAAGGAATATATATTAGACTCATAAAAACATTTATTATTAATCATCATATAAATGCTATCGCTAAACTTCACCACAATTCATCTTTTATTGCAAGAGTTATAAGTCATGCAATTGTTGTTGATGTAGTTATAAATATAGGGGCAAATCTAGATTTTACAGTATTTAGTAAGTCTTCTTTTTTATCTATTCATGGTTTATTTAAAAATCATTCTATAAATAATATTGCATTATTTACTCATACTCATATTACTCAAAATAGTCATATTTGTGCTGGAAAACTTAGAGGTAGTCATGAGAAATATAAAGCTATTAATACTCAAGTAAGTGATAAAAAGTTTGAAAATAAAATTATTATAGAATACTTTAATGAATTGTAAGTATAAACCAAAATTAAAAACATCAATATAATTCATAATCAAAATGCTGATCATAAATCACTCATTGATTGCTCTTGATCTTCAATTGCAGCATTATATCTAAAGCTTAATCATTCTGGAAGAGGATTTTTTTCTATTATCTTATCTATTCATTGAGTAATTGCTGATAATGCAATATTTGTTTTTTTATCTGCTTCAACTATTATTTGTAATTTTCAATCTATATGTTGTACATTTTTAAATTCTGCATCAAGACTTCTTTCTTGAGTTACTTGAGATAGATAATTATCTTTTATTTTTATTCAATCAATATCTCATTTATAATTTGTTAACATTACTAAATCAATTGAATCTTCTCATAATTCATTAAAAGTTTTTAATTTAATTCAATTTGGAGAATACTCAGAGTTTTTTAGAGATGAAAAAAGAGTTATTATTGAATTTAGAGAAGTATTACTTCTATGTAATTTATTTAAATCTATTAAATATCTTATTTTTCAATTTGTATATTCTAGATTTGTTGATAAGTTATATGCTCAAGGTATTTGCTCTATTTGAGGATATATTTCTTCAATATACTTAGATATTTCATTTATATCGTCTCATATTATATAAAATCAAACTGCTTTTCATCAACTCATACTTTTTCAAGAAATAGTATAAATATCACTTAGCATTGTGTATTTTGGTTTTATTTTTGTAT
>CALMDL010000072.1 GCA_937864995.1 uncultured Candidatus Altimarinota bacterium
TGTAATAAAATCTTTTAATTTTCATTTAGTTAATTCATGAATTTCTACTTTATCGTCAGCAAAAACTACATCTTTTAAATACTTTGAAAAAGCTTCCCTCTCTCTTGGAGTAAGCTTTCAATCTAGAGTTATTTTATTATCAATTTTATCATAAGAATCAAGAAAATTTCATAGATTATCTCATGCTAAACTAGATTTTAAAATAAAATTATATGTATTTAAAAAATATTTATAAAAAATCATAACTTATTTTAAATAATTAATACAATATAATTTTAACACATATTTTCAAATAAACAAAAAAAACTCCCTATGGGAGTTTTTTTTAGTGAACAACTTCGAAATTTAATCTAAGAAGTTTTTCATCTGCTTCAACTAATCTTACTCTTAAACTATCTCAAAGAGTATATTTATTTCATAATTTATCTCTATGTGTTTGAAGTTTTTCATCGTAAAAACTTCATTCTAATTCTACAAATCATTCAGCAGTATCAGGTAATTCTACAAAGAAACCTTTGTAAAGTGTACCAGAAACTATAGCATCAAATTCTTCACCGATTTTATCTTTATAATATTTTACCAAGAAATAATCTCTAACTTTGTATTCTAATTTATCACTCATTCTTTCTTGAGTACTAGATTGTTTACCTACTTTTGGAAGAATAGCTTTATAATGAGCTTGTCTTGTAGTATCTAATCTTTTTACTAAAAATTCTTTTATAATTCTATGTATTTGTAAATCTGGATATCTTCTAATTGGTGATGTAAAATGGCTATAAAATTCAAGTCATAGACCAAAATGTCCAAAATTTATATGTGAATAACTAGCTTGTGTAAGTGTTCTAAGAGTCATTCTTTCTAAAAATCTTCTTTTTGTATCTGGAAGATCTGCAAATTTTTCAATTAAAATACCAAACTCAGCAGTTGTTGATTCACTAAATTTATGTTTAACACCAAATATATTTAATTTATCTTGTAATTCTAAAATATCTTGTTCTTTTGGAACTTCATGAATTCTATATAAAAATGGAAATTTAGAAAATTCTTTTGCTACTGCTTCATTTGCAGAAACCATAAATACTTCTATAAGTTTATTTGAATCATATTTTGGATATTCTTTTACTCAAATTGGATTACCATCAGCATCAAAATCAATAACTGTTTCAGGAAAATCAAAATTTAAAACTCAAGCTTTTTCTCTATATTTTAAAATAATTTCTTTTAATTCATTTGCTTTAGAAATTGTTTCTAGTAATTCTAAACTTACTTCTCATCTAAACATAAGTTCATCACCTACATTTAATTTCTTTTGTTCGATCATATCTACATCTTTATATGTAAGTCTATAATCACTTCTAATAACTGACTCCCAAACTCTAGATTTAATTAAATGCCCTGTTTTTCCTCAAATATGCATTTCACAAGTTAAAGTTAATTTATCTGTATATGGATTTAGAGAACATAAATTATTTGATAATTTTTCAGGTAACATAGGAATAACTCTATCAGCTAAATAGATAGAAGTTGCTCTTTCTAATGCTTCTTTATCAAGTGGACTATTTTCAGTTACATAATTTGTAACATCTGCAATATGAACATATAAAATAAAATCTCCATTATCCAATTTTTCAAGTGAAATTGCATCATCTAAATCTTTAGCATCAGCTCCATCAATTGTAAATGTAAACATATCTCTGAAATCTTTTCTTCTTTCAATTTCTTTTGGATCAACACTTTCTCCAATTGTTGCTAATTGTTTTTGTATATCATCTGGAAATGTAATTCTAGCACCAGCTTCAACAGCCAAAGTTAAAATTTCTTCTTCCCTTTTATCTAAACTTCATTTTCTAGCTATAATTTCTTTAATTACACCTTCTGGATTTTTTTTACCAAATTTTGTAATTTCAACTCAAACTATATCTCAATTATGAGCTCACATAGCATTTGTACTAGCCACGAAAATATCATTTTTAATATTGTCATTTTTTGGAACAACAAATCAAAAACTTTCTCTACCAACTTGGTAAGTACCTACTACTAAACCTTTTTTTCTTTCTATAACTCTAATGATTTCAGCTTCTTCTTTTCATTTAAAAACTTTTATAGAAGCTTCTACTAAATCACCATTCATAGCTGTAGATTTATTTCTACCATGAACATAATATCATTTTTTAGTTTTTTCTTTTTCTGTTTCTATTTCAACATCAACGAAACCAAAATCACCATTACCTTGAGTATAAACTCAAATAATATTGTTTTCATTTGTTTTATTATCAACACTCGCTTTTAATATTCAAATTATTTTTGCTTCTTTACTTTTTCCTCATTTTTTATCCATAATTTCAACTTCAACTAAATCTCAATTTGAAGCTCAATTCATGTGTGGACCTGCAATAAAAAAATCACCACTATGAAGAGATTTATCAGTTGGAACCACAAATCAAAAATTTTCTCTTGCTTGGAAAATACCTACGGCTTTATTCATTTGTTTTTGTTTTAAAAAATATTTCTTAAAAATTATAACATACTTTTTTATAAAAGAAAAAAAATAAATCAAAAATTTGCAAAAAAAATTGGTTTTTATATAATCAAGAAGCTTTAAAAAAAGTAAAACAAATAAAATTATTTGTTTTATATAATTTTATTTGCCCAGGTGATGAAATGGTAGACATGGAGGACTCAAAATCCTCTGGTTTGCGCCGTGTGGGTTCGAGTCCCACTCTGGGCACCAATTTTTTAACTCGAATAGAGGTTTTTTGCAAAGCAAAAATTAAGTTTCTCTTGCAATGATTGATGAAATCAAGAGTCGGAAGGAAAGTTATATCGAACGATAGTGAGATGTACCAACCTTAATAAAAACGAATGGCCGACCCGAAGGGCGCCGAGTCCCAATCTGGGCACCAAAAATATTTAGAATGAGTATTTGTGAATACAAATATTTGTTCTAAATATTTTTTTGTTTTATTTACTTTTGACAAATATTAATAATATTTTATTATAAAAACATATTAAATCTATATTAAATTTTATATGAAAATTCATTGTAATTCTTCTGAAGCTATGATTCATTCAAGTGAAGCAAGTGACTTGTTTGAACAAATAATTTTAGATCTAGAAATAGAAAATAAAGAATACTTATTAAGCTTATTTAAAAGAGTAAAAGCTATAGAAAAAGTAAGTGATGATGAATTAAATTTATTATACGATTTTATAACTTCAAAAGAATTTATTTTAAAATATAATCAAACTATTTCTAGCTTTACTTGAAAAAGAGAAAAACTAAAAAATTTAGAATATCCAAATATGCTTTCTAGTTTTGTTTGTTTTATGAATAAATCAAAAGTTATATATATACTAGATTTATGAGCAGATGAATTAATTTATGAATGAAATAAATACTTAAGAGTAAATATCTGAAAAAGAAGAAAGATACAAAATAAAAATATCAGATGAAAAGTAGATATAGATTGAGATAATGAAAAATTTTTAAAATTTAGAAATAGATGAAAAAAAGAAACTATAGAAAAGTATAAATATATAGAGTTTATAGATGAAACTGATGAATATTTATTATGAATAGATTTAAGATCTTGAATGTATATAATAATAGATAAATCTACAAATGAAATAATTATAAAATCAAAAGAAAGACTAGAGTTTCAACAAGAAGAAGAAAGTAATTATATATTTGTTTGAACATGAAATGAAAGTTTATTTTTATTGTACTGAAATAGTTTTCTTGAGATAAAAGAAAATATAATTGTTAATTTTTTATGAGAAGATCTATTCTTAATAGATTTAAGAAATAATACAGTATTAAAAGTTTGATGAAAAATGACATATTTATGAGATTGAAAAATTATCCAAATAAATTGAACTAAAATAACTTTTTATAACAATGAAAATAAATTAACTCTAGTTTATGATATAAGAAAATCTAAATTTGATATAGACTAAAAAATCCCGATAAAATCGGGATTTTTTAGTCTATTATTCTCAAAATAATACCTTCTCTATTTTTTCATCAAGTTTTAACAATTTTTGCCTCAACCATATCTCAATCTCTAGCTCAATTTTTTCTATGACCAGGAATAAAAACATCGTTATTTTTAGTTTCATCAGGTATAACAAAACCAAATTTATCGCTATCTTTAAATCTACCTATTACAGTTCAAAGAGTATCAGAAAATACTTTTACTACTATTGCTTCTTTTTTACCTTTAAATTCTATTATTTGAGCTTTTACTTTGTCTCAATCTTTTGCTCCATTTCTCTTGTCACCATAAACAAAAAACCCTTTTTCTTGTCATTCTACATCTATAAAACCAAAATTTCATTCTCATTTGCTATAGATACCTTCAACAAATTCTTGTTCAATAGGTTTTTCCTTTCAAAAAACTCTTATTATTCTAACTTCTGGTTTTTTTCAAGTTGATTTTATCTCAACTCACTCTACTCTATCTCAAGATTCAGCAAGTCAAAAATGAGCTTTTTTTACATAAAAATCTCATCCATAATAATCTCTATCTTCTGGAATTAAAAATCCAAAAGTTTCTCATCATTGAAATTTTCAAACTATTGTTTCTTGTTTTTTCATTTTTCTTATAATATTTTTAAAATCAAAGTTATTATATTCAAAAAATGAAAATATAAAAATAATAAAATTGACATTTTTATGATTTATTAATAATAAATTAAATTATCCTTCATATAAATAAAATATAAAAATATGTTAGATTTTGAATTTTTATACATAATTTCAATGCCAATTTATGTTATTTTACTTGTTATATTCTTAATAAAAAAGAATAAATTGAAAAATATATT
>CALMDL010000073.1 GCA_937864995.1 uncultured Candidatus Altimarinota bacterium
AATGCAGGACTCCAAATCCTGCGTGCTTGGTTCGATTCCAAGTGGGGGTGCCATTTAGAATTTAAACAAAATTCATCTTCGGATGGATTTTTTTGTTGGCTTAAATTAGGAGAAATACTACTAAAAAAATGTGTGTGAGAATATTTTTTATATATTTCTAAATTATTTATTTTATTTTTTATTCCATTTCATTATAAGTTTCATACAGCACTCTTAAATCCTATTATTTTTAATATTAAATAACCAGTTCCTCATACTTAAAAATTATATATCAATTTTAAAGAAAAATTTAGAAAATTATACTTTTATCTACTCAAATACAATGTCACAATTACCATATCTCAAGCTTTTTTATTTATAGCATATCTTATTTTTTTATTTATTGAAATTATTTTATCTTCATTTTTTCTTGGAGCTAGGTTTATACTTTTTATCTTATAATTATCTATATATCAAGATACTTTTAATTCTCACCATTTTCATGATATTTGAGATGTATTTGGAATTACTAAATGGTATGTCCATGCTCAAAATCAGTATTTATATTTTAATTCCAGTTTTTCATTTTCTATTAATGGTATCATTTTTATAAAAGTTAAATAATAATATTAATTATAAACAATAACCTTAAAATAGAATATACAAAATATATACTTTGTAAAATTTTATTTTGAAAAGGTAAATAAATAATTATAATAAATTATAAATATCTATTTACCTTTTTGTTATGGCTCAATTATTCAAAAAAAATGTTTTAAAAGACAAATTACAAAATTATGAAATTCAAAATTTTGAAGAAAAAATTAAAATAATAGAGAATTGGAATAATTTATATATTTCTTGAAATCTACAAAATAAAAAGGAAGAAGAACTTGAAGCACCATTTTGAGATGATTTTTTTTGAAAGATTTTATGATATGATTCATTGACTCAAAATGAACTATATAATAGAAAATTTCAACCAAAAGTACCTGAATGATGACAAAAAGCAGATTTATGACTTGGATTTTTTTCTAGTGTAGAAGATACTATGAAAGTAGTTATAGAACTAAAAGATGCTAAAACTTCTCTTGATAAACCTCAACAAAGAGCCTGAAATCTTACACCAATACAACAAGCTTTTAAGTATAAACCTTATTTTAAAGAGGTTGATTTTATAATTGTTTCAAATTTTTATGAAACAAGACTTTATATAGATAGTTATTATGACTATGAAAGTTTTACTCTACCCGATTTAGTAAATCCAACTGATAATTATTTCAATTTTAGGAAATTTTATTATCTATTAAACAAAGATAATCTTATCTCTAAAAAAGGTGAGAGTAATACAAAATCACTTCTTTCTCTTATAAGAATAAAAGAAAAAGAAATTACAAAACAATTTTATAAAGAATATACAATTTTTAGAAAAGAACTTTTTAAAGATATAGTTGTAAATAATCCTTGATTTAAGAAAACTGAACTTGATTTTTTATTAAACAAAACCCAAAAAATAATTGATAGAATTATTTTTGTGCATTTTTGTGAAGATCTATGACTTCTTCCACAATGAAAATTAAAGGAAAATATACTTAGAGCCGAAGAACTTGATTTTACTCCTTGGGAAGTATTAAAAAAATTCTTTAAATGAGTTGATTCTTGAAGTGAAAAATTAGGTATTCCAGATTGATATAATTGATGATTATTTCATGAAGATATAGAATTAAACAACTTAAAAGTTTGAAATGAAATTTGTAAAAAGTTTGTTGATTTATGAGAATATGATTTTGCAGATGATTTATCTGTAAATATTTTATGACATATTTTTGAACAATCTATAAGCGATATAGAAGAACTTAAGGACAAGATAAATAAACAAGAAGAAGCAACACTTTCAAAAAGAAAAAAAGACTGAGTTTTTTATACTCCAGAATATATAGTTGATTATATAGTTAAAAATAGTGTAGGTAAAAAAATAGATGAATGGGAAGAAGATTTAAAAGAAAAAAACAATTTAAAAGAAGATATTACAGATAAGAACTATACAAAAAGAGCTATTTCAGTTTACCAAGATTTACAAATAAAAGTTCAA
>CALMDL010000074.1 GCA_937864995.1 uncultured Candidatus Altimarinota bacterium
AAAAGTGACCATAATTTTAAATGAGAATATAATAATAATATTTTTATCAAAGCTCCTATTTATGCATTTAAAGATTGAGACAAAATAAAATTTTATCAAATTTTATTTTAAACATGCAAGTATTGAGCATAAAACCTCTAATAGAAAAAATAATTTTTAGAGAATAAAACTTGTAAAATAATAATTGAGTAATATAATAATTGTAATATTTACAATAATAAAATTACAATGAATCATTTAATTAAAGAAAATAATTTTTCAAATATATGGGACCCAAATTTAAGCATACCTATCCCTGCTATAGATATAGTTATCTTTACTATTTATCAAAATGAAATATGTGTTGTTTTATTAAAACAAGAATTAGATTGAGTAAATAACTATATCCTACCTGGTTGAATAGTAGCAAAATGATATTCACTAGAAGAAAACTTTGACAATATATTGGAAAGAAAAACAGGTATAAAATGAGTTTATAAAGAACAACTTTATACTTTTTGAAATCCAGATAGAGATAAAAGATGACATACTATATCAATAGCATATTTTGCACTTGTATGAATGGATAATTTTTTAAAAAATGTAGATTTAACAAAAGTAGCAATTGTAAAATACAAAGATATAAATGAAAATAATATATGATTTAAAGAAAAAAAAGTCGGTAGTGATCATCTTGATATAATAAAATATGCAAAACAAAGATTAAAATGGAAATTAGAATATACAAACATAGCAAAAGATATGCTTCCAAAAAATTTTAGAATGAGTCAATTGCAAGAAGTTTACGAAATAGTACTTTGAGAAAAAGTAGATAAAAGAAATTTTTGAAAAAAAATATTTAAGTTAAATATGATAAAAGAAACTTGAGAATTAGATAAATCAACAAATAGACCTGCTAAATTATATAAATTTATTGATAATGAATTAAAAATTTACAATGTAATTTAAAAGACCAGCCTACGGCTGGTCTTTTTCTTCATTTACGGCCTCCAAGTACAAATAATTCCACAAAGACATTTTTTTGTGGTACATCTACACGAGTACATCCGTAAAGTACAATCCCTTCTGGTTTTGATGAAAGTTCCTTAAGATTTAATTCTCTCTTGCAAGAATCATTTTTTTTCCGAAGCAACGCTTCAGCTTGCTCCTGAGAACAATCAGAGAAAAAAACAACTTCATCATTTTTGTCAGAGATTTTATACCACATTTCCTAAACCCCTTTTAAAATTTCATGAAACGAGTTTCATTATTATAAATAAATATATTAATAAATCAATATTATTTATTATCAAGCAAAGGTTTTTTTGTATTTTCTATTTGTTCGTCTGTAACTATATAAACTTTTTCTCAAAGATATTTTGGTTTGTTTTTAAATATTTCTATTTCAAAAAAAGCCTTTATACGAGCAAATAATTCTCTCCTATTGTTATAATTTTGTTTTATATACTTTTGTAAATTTGTTTCAACTCAATAAACTTTAAGTCAAAGTTTACTTCATATATACATAGCTCTTTTTAAATGAAAATCTTGAGTAAATAAAACTATTTCTGTTGCATCAAATATTTCACGAGCTCTATAAAGAGAATCATAAGTATCAAATCA
>CALMDL010000075.1 GCA_937864995.1 uncultured Candidatus Altimarinota bacterium
ATGCAAAAAGTAAAAAAATGTGTTATCCCTGCTGCTTGAATGTGAACTAGATTTTTACCAGCAACAAAAGCACTACCAAAAGAAATGTTTCCAATTATAGATAAACCAGTTATGCAAATGCTTGTAGAAGAGGCAATTTCAGCTGGATGTACTGATATAATAATAGTTACTGGTAGAAGTAAAAGAGCTATAGAAGATCATTTTGATTCAAATTTTGAACTAGAAGAAAGACTAGATAGAAGTTGAAAATTTGATTATTTAAAAACTGTTAAATGATTAAATAGTATGGCAAATATAGTTTATGTAAGACAGCCATATCCAAGATGAGATTGAGATGCAATTCTTAGAACAAAAAATCTGATTTGAGATGAACCATTTTTGGTACTTTTTTGAGATGATATTATAGATAATGAGGTTTCAGCTGCTAGACAATTGGTAGATGCTTATGAAAAAACAAATTCTTCAGTAATTTGTTCTTTTCAAGTTCCAGAAGAAAGAATGTGAAGTTATGGTATCCTTGAATCTTCTTCAACTGATGAAGTATTTAAAGTAGATAGATTTATGGAAAAACCAAAAGCAGAAGCTACAAAATCAAGAAATGGTAATATATGAAAATATGTATTAACTCCAGATATTTTTGAATATCTTGAAAAATCTGAATCTCTTCATAGTGATTGAGAAACTAGATTAATAGATGCTTTTGAAGCTATGAGAAAAGATAAAAGTGTGTATTGAGTTAGAGTAAAATGAACACGGCATGATACTTGAAGTAAGATTTGATTTTTAAAAGCAACAATTTCTTACTGACTAAAAAACGATGAAGTAAAAGAAGAACTTAAACAATTTATAAAATCTTTAAATTTAGATTAATGAAAAAAGTAACAACAATCTGATGAGGAAATGGGCAATCAAACTTACTTGATTGATTATTTACTATACTTTGAGAAAAAATTGAAATATCTTCAATAGTATCTATGAGTGATGATGGTAGAACCACTTGAGAACTTATGAGAGCCTTTGAAGAAGAATTAGAACTACATTTACCACCTCCATGAGATTTGAGAAGATGTTTATTTTCTCTTTCAAGTTCAAATTATAGAGATTATT
>CALMDL010000076.1 GCA_937864995.1 uncultured Candidatus Altimarinota bacterium
AGTATTTGATTTGATGAAAAAAGTAGTTTCTCTAAAACAATGACATGAAAGATATTAGCTATAGATTGAAATAAAATAAAAACAGATATAGTTTTTAACGAATGAAATTCAGGTTGACCAATATATAATAAAAAAAATGAATTAATTTGAATAGCTTTAGAAGTAGATACTAAAAATAGTATTTGATATTTTTTAAAAATAAGTGAATTACTAAAATAAAAAGAAGCCTATGGCTTCTTTCTATTTTAGTAATTCTGCTAACTCTTCTTTATAGCTTTTTAATGCACCTTCTGCTCATTTTTTTGTTCAAGATTCTATATTATATATCTTTTGATTAAGATATTTTATTCTTAAATCTCTAAATATTTCTTTAAAATGTAATTGTTCTCTTTCAGATAAATTATTATAACCAGTTACAAATAGACCATATTCTAAACTATTTGCAAAATTTTCTCATGAAGTAATTACCTCATCAACTCAATGAACATATTGCATAAGATCATCAATTCTTGATTTTTCCTCATCTGTATAATCAACTATTTGTTCAACAATAGATTTTACAGGATCTATTTCAGATGATACATCATGTGATAATCAAGTATTATTTCAAATGTTTTTTTCTTGATTAGAATCCAATATTTCTTTTACCATATTTATATAATTATCTATTATTATCTATTTCTAATTTATAACCAAATCATCTAAGTGCACTTCTAATATTACTTTTTATTTGTGCTATTTGTTTTGGTGTTAATGATTTTCATTTATCTCTTGAAAACAAATCTATTTTTTCAAGATATAAATTATTTATTCATTCTTCTGTAATAACATAATTTAAAACATTATTTCATGGAGTATCATTATTTGGTTTTCAAAATCTTTTTTTTGCTTCAGTTAATAATGAAATCATTCTCATTGTTGGCATTTTTACATTTTGAACTCACATTTTTTCTTTATATCATAATGCAACTGCTCAATAATAAAGATTTTCAAAATTTTCAACTTTTAAAGATGATGCAAATGATAAAAGTAAACTATTTCAATTTATACTTCATAAAACTCCTGATGCCTCAACTGATTCTAATTCAGTTTTTAATCATTCAAATGTTACAAGTGGTAGATTTACTGTAGACCAATTTAATTCATCATTAAATCACAAAATTTCTACTATATATTTAACATCTTGTAGATGTGATAAACCAAATTGTTTAGCAAAATCTATTTGCTTATCATTTCATGTTTTTAAATCTTCTAAATTTGCATTTACATATTCCCACATATAAAAAAGTGGATATGATAACATTTTTTCATTGATTTGTCTTTTACCAAAAGAAGATAATCATTCATCTATTTTTTCTCTTCTTTTATCTGATAATAATCATAAAACACTACTTCTACTATGAGTTATAGTATTTTTTGTAGCATTATATAAAACTTTTTGAGTATAATCCAAATCATTTTTATCAAAATATAATTTATTTAAAATTAAATAATGATATTTTAAATATTCTCTTTTTACATTTTCACTAGATACATCAAGGTTTGATATATTTCCCCCTCATAATTCATTAAAAGAATCTTTTAATATTTTTTTTGGGTCTACAGGGATATATGGATTCCCTAAAAATTTAGTATTTAAATCATTCATATTTTATATTAAATTACTCTTAAAATTTCCTCAATTGTAGTATAACCTTTTATTGCTTTTAATATTCAATCTTCTTTCATAGTTATTAAATCACCATTTCTTGATTCTGCTATTATATCATCTGTATTTGCTTCTGCTCTAATCATTTCTCTTAATTTATGAGTTAATGATATAATCTCATAAATACCTAATCTTCAACTATATCAACTATGATTACATTTTTCACAACCAGCTCACTCATATAATTTTATATTTTTTGCTGGTCTAATACTCATACCAATATCTTTCATCATTGCTTCAACAATTGCTTGTTCTTCAGGAGTTTTTTCTTTTTCTCTTTTACAATGAGGGCATATTTTTCTAACTAATCTTTGTGCAACAATTGTATCAAGCGCAGATGCAATAATATATGGTTTTAATCACATATTTACAATTCTATCTAGAGTTTCAGCAGCTGATTTAGTATGTAGAGTTGATAAAACTAAATGTCATGTAAGACTTGCCTGAGTTGCTGTTTCTAAGGTATCTTTATCTCTTATTTCTCAAACCATTATTATATCTGGATCTTGTCTAAGAATAGCTCTTAATCAAGAATGAAAAGTAAAACCCTTTTTTTCGTTTACTTCTGATTGAATTATTCAATCCATTGTATATTCAATTGGATCTTCTAATGTTATTATTTTTTTATCTCTTGTATTTAGCTTAGCCAAAATAGTATAAAGAGTAGTAGTTTTACCAGAACCCGTAGGACCTGTAACCAAAACCATACCATTTTTTCTTGAAATTGCTCTTTCTAAAATTCTCTTAGTTGTCCAAAAAAATCATAAATCATCAAAATCAACTACAGATTTTGTATTATCAAGTATTCTACAAACAACATTTTCAGCATCTCATACAGGGAGTGTTGATATTCTTACATCAATATCTCTATCTTCAATAACCATAGAATATTTACCATCTTGAGGTATATCTGTAATATTTAATTTTAAACCAGATGCATATTTTAACCTTTCAAGTATTGATTTATATTCTTTTAAAGTAATTCTAAATATATCAACTAATACTCAATCTATTCTAAATCTAACTACAACATAATCTTCAAAAACTTCATAGTGAACATCACTACTTCAAAGTACAAGTGCTCAAATAGTAATATCCCTAAGTGTATCATCTGTTTTTTGCTCTTTTAAACTTTGTTTTACTTGATTCTCAATTTTTCAAAACTTTAAAGAATGATACTCTTTTTTTTGTTCTTTTAAAAGTATCTCTTGTTTTAATTCTTCTTGAATCTTGTTTTGCGTTTCATTTTCAGGTTTTTTAACAACCATAACTTGTATTTTAAAATGAATAAATATAATTTAAATAAATTTTATCATAATTATTTATTTTATGCAAAAATTAGAGAGAAATGCATCTATATTACTTTGGTCAATTTTTCTAAGTTTAACTATTTGAATTGCCTTTATTTCAATAAGCTCTCAAATAAGTAAAAACTTAAAAGAAAATACATGATTAAAAGGTAAAATAAATATAATTTCATTAAAAGAAAAAAAAATAAATGATGCAATAGAAACAAACAATTTTGATAACATAGAATTAAGTGATAATGAACTAATTATTTTTGAAAAAAACAATTTTTATAATGTTTGATTGAAAGAAAATCAAAATTTAAAAATAAAACTATATTCTAATAGTAACATAACAATTAAATTAAATTCATGAGCACCAGTTTCATATTTAAATACTAGTAATCTAAATATAAATTGAATAATTACATCAAGCTCTACTTTTAATTCATGAAATAATGAAATTGTTATAAAAAATTTATGATGATACTCAAATATAGATATAATGTCTGAAGCTGGATTTGAAACTGAATATAAAAAATACACAATATTACAAAAAATATGAAATAAAACTATAAATAAAGAAACTTGAAAAATTAAAATATTTTAAAATAAAATACAATGAAAAAATACAAATTAACATCAATCATATTATTACTTTTAAGTATTCTCACTATAAATTTAACATATTGAGACTCAAAAACTATGTCTGATTCAACTTGATATACCCTTTATGAAGAAAGAGTTAGTAATTTTTGTAAAGAATATAAAATAAATGATGGTAGTTCTGAGATAATTTATGCTATATGAAAAGATGATCAATTTTTAAATCTTGATAATTTAGAATGAATTACTCAAAATTATAAAAAATCTAAAAGTATTGACTTAGCAAAAGAACAATACAGAAAAAATATGGACAATATATATTGATGTGCTACAAATGTAGTATACTACAGAGCTTTAAAACAAGTAAAAGAAGAACTAATAAGTAAAAGTCCTGATTTAAATTCAAAATTAAAAAATAAATTAGACTGAGAAATAAAATCAATTGAACAAAAAATTAGTCAAAATAGTAATAAATGTAAAGTAACATCTGAAAAAAGTACTAGTATAATTAAAAAATCTGTTTTAAAACAGACAACTTATGAAGTTTGTAAATATAGTTTTTATTTAGAATATTTAAAAACTTTTAATGAAAAAATGGCAGCATTAGATGATGAAACAAAAAATAACCCAAATTATACTAAAGCAATACAAACAATTTTACAAGAAGAAGCCAATAAAAAAAATCAAATTCAAAAAGAAATTGAAGATGCATACAAAGTTTTTCCTGTTGCATTTAAGGCATATTCAGAATATGAAAATAATATAACAATTCATATATATTTAGAATTATTAAGAGAAGATTACAATTTATTAAGAGAATGACTACATAAAAGTATAAATCCTATAAATCAAGTAGTATATAAAATAAGTAATGCTATGAAAAAATAAAAAATCCCTTAAGGGATTTTTTATTTTTTTAATCAACATATATATATCAATCAATACTTCTGTCATTAATAGGTACTTTTCTATATGTTATTTCATTTAATCTTCTATAATTCATATCTGAAACTATAAT
Organism: uncultured Candidatus Altimarinota bacterium; assembly: GCA_937864995.1. Taxonomy (GTDB): domain Bacteria; phylum Patescibacteriota; class Gracilibacteria; order BD1-5; family UBA6164; genus JABWCI01. The sequence goes on from CALMDL010000076.1 coordinate 4,619, forward strand.
ATGATCTCATTTTACTTCCATAACTATTCAAACATGTCCATATCTAGGATTATATCAAGTTCAAGTAAATTGAACTATAGCTCATAATTTAGGACTACTTCAAGTTGAAGCTCATGCAGCTCTTGCATTTGAAATCCATTGATTAGCATTTCATCCCCATGATACATTTTTATATTGTGCAACATACCATGTACAATTTCACCAATAAAAAGTATGCTTAGGTGCTCTCCGAACTAGACTATAGCTTCATTGGCTAGAAACAATTTGACTATTTGCTTGTCATGCAAAACTATATCATCAAGTTGCTTTTGAGTTTCATTTAATATTAGCAACTGCTTTTGTTGGTGTAGTTGGTTTTACATAAACTGGAACTACTACTTTTTTAATTGCTCATGGAATAACTAAATTATCACCTATTTTTATAGTATCACTATCTGATAATAAATTTTGACTTTTAATTTTAGATTCATCAATTTCATATTTTTTTGCAATTGAAGATATAGTATCTCCTGATGCTACAGTATGAATTAATCATGAAACAGGTGGAACTTTTATAATTTCTCAAGGTCTAATTACATGATTTTTTTCAAAATTATTAGCCCATAATATAGAACTTGTTGATATTCAAAAATCATATGATATACTTGAAAATGAATCTCAAGGTTTTACTTCATAACTAAGTATTTCGTTTGTTCATGCCAAATCTCTATTATCATTTAATATAGTATTAACTGATAAAAATGAATCCTCTGATTCAATTATTGGTAATCAATATCAAGAATCTCAATCTTGAATATCTCAACCATAATATGATTCAATAATTGATGACTCATCAATATTTCATCTATAAAAATCATAATTTGTATTATTATAAACAAAAGAAGCTAGACTTGGATACATTGGAAAAACAAATGTAACAAATATTAAAACTATATAAATAGTATTTGAATATCTTTTTTCATTAAGTGAATTTGTTTTTATTCAATCATTTTGTCTAACTATTCTAAGATGTCTATCAATACGAGCTCTTATATTAACTCTATTTTCAGTATTTACCAAAATCTTTTTTTAGATAATAAATAGAAATAAAAACCTAAGTTTAAATCTCTTTTAACCTCTTTTAAGGTTCTATTAAAACATAAAAAAAATCTTATTTGCTGTGAGATTATATCCAGAAAATAAGATTTTTCAAATGTTTTTTTATGCAACAGATAATACTTCTAATTTAGTTAAATGTGGTCTAAAACCAGTATTTTTACTATATCTTTTTTTAGATTTCATTTTAAAAACTCTAACTTTTTCACCTTTAAATTGTTCAACAACTTTTAATTCTACTTTTGAACCAGCAACAGTAGGAGTTCCAACTTTTAAATCTTTTCCTTCTTCATCTGAAACAAGCATTGCTTCAACTGAAAAATTTGCATTAATTTCTTTATCTAATTTTTTTACATCAATTACGTCACCTTTTCTAACAGTAAATTGATTTCCTCCTAATTCTATAACAGCTATCATGTTATAATATATTAAAAAATAAATTATTTGTACTCAATTCCTGCAAGAAACTAAGTATTTTTTAAGTATAAAACTTAAAAAATAAAAACCCTAATTTTTCTTATTTCTTAAGTCTTAAAATAATAAACATTGAAAAATTAATAATTTTAATTATTCACTACTCATTATTTATTATATTAATTGTATTCATCTCGCTATTGCTCGATGTAACTATCTTTCCGACTCAATTCTATCGTCGCAAATAATAGTTAATGGCTGGGAATGAGGGGCTCGAACCCCCAGATGACGGAGTCAAAGTCCGCTGCCTTACCATTTGGCTAATTCCCAATATATACTTTATTAATAAAGCTTGTGTATTATATAAAAAAAATTAAAAAGTCAAAATTAATTTTGCTTTTTTTTATACTTTTTTTAATATAAAAGAGATTTAATTTTTAATTTGATGAAAATGCTTTGATTTATAAAAATATTACAAAAAAGACCTAGCGACAAAACAATTATTGTATGAAGAATTATTTTTGGTTTAATATATATGATAAGTATGTATTACAACCTATTTATACAAGAAAATCCAAACACTTTAGAAAATATATTTTTTTGGCAAGAAGTAAGCACAAATACTTTAACTTACATAAGTTATTTTATAATTGCTATATGAATAGTTCCAATAATTATGTGAGCAACTAACATATGTGTTGCAAAAAAATCTATTATGAGAATAGTTCAAATAATTTTTGGTATATCTTTATTTTACATATCTTCAAAAATAGTTGAAGGACCTGATTTAGATGTAGATGCACTTGTATTTTTTATGGCTTTCCTTCCATTTTTTGCATGAATAACTGGTAAATGTATAACTAGTAAATGTATGAAATTTGGTGAAAAAGTAACTAAAATAAGAGTTTAATATTAAAAAGATAGTTTTAAAACTATCTTTTTTTATTTTTAAATAAATTAATATAATAATATTATTATATTGTAAGTTTTTGATTATCTGGTTAATAAGAATAAATAAAATAACGACTAAAGACTACAATTATGTAGCAAGAGTTTTTAAAAAGATTGGTTTTGTTCCTAGAACTATTACTCCAATTATTTTTATAAAAGCTCTTTTTTATCATACACTTCAAAAAAAATCATGGAGAAGTATTTCCCTACTTTTAAATTGTAATCATATTGCTCTTCATAGTTTTTATTCAAATTATTGAAATAATAAAGAAATAAAAAAAATTTTTCACCATTTTTGAGAGTCTAGAGTTATTGTATTTATAGGCGAAAACAAGACATTTTCTTGCGATGATTTAGATAACAAAGACCACTTTTTAAAATTGACAAAACAGGAGTTAAACAATATATTTGAATCATAATTTAATCTTTAAATAAATAAATTATGTGTTGAATATTTGCTTATAATTGAAAAGAAAATTCTATAGATTTACTAGTTGAATGACTAAGAAAACTAGAATATAGATGATATGATAGTGCTTGAGTTATGTGAGTAAACTCAAAATGAGAAGTATTTTTAGAAAAAGCTATTTGAAAAGTATCAAATTTGGCTGCAAAAGTAGAAAAAAAATTGGATAAAAAAGTTAATTTTACATGTTGAATTGCTCATACTAGATGGGCTACTCATGGTAAAGTAACACTTGAAAACACACATCCTCACCATAGTGAAAATTCTAGATTTTATGTAGTTCATAATTGAATTATAGAAAATTATATGAGTTTAAAAGAAGAACTAGAAAAAAAATATAGTTTTTACTGACAAACTGATACAGAAGTAATAGCTAAACTTTTAGAAAAATTATTTGATTGAGATATTGTTTCAACAGTTGAAAAAGTAACTAAAAAACTAGTTTGAGCTTATTCTATTGCTGTTGTTGATAGTCAAAATCCAAGTGTATTAATAGGAGCAAAACTTTGAAGTCCTATGGTTGTTTGAGTTGGTGAATCTGGTATTTTTCTATCAAGTGATATAAATGCACTATGAAAAGTAGCAACAGAATTTACAACACTTGATGA
>CALMDL010000077.1 GCA_937864995.1 uncultured Candidatus Altimarinota bacterium
CTACATTTTCAAATATTTACATTCATGTAATTTTAAATACGCTACTTTTAATATCATTTTGAATATATTCTTGGGCTTCTGTTTCACTATGACTAAAAGCAAGTAATCTCACAAATAGATGAATAATTACAAAATGACCCTATAAATATGTAAGACATCCTGCATATATTGCAAAAAATATTTCTTGGTTTATATGAGCTCTACCTCTTATATTTATAAACATAAAAAACTTAGATATTTTTAATTTATTGATTGTAATATTATCAATTTCTGCATGGTGATTTATATATTATATGAGAGCAATTACAGAAGAAAGACACTTAGAAATGGACAAAGATTACATAGAATATAAAAATAAAGTTAAGTATAAATTTATACCTAAAATTTATTAAAAATAATCCTTTTAAAAAGGATTATTTTTGTTTTTAAAATAAATTTGCTATTTGTCAAAATCATCTATAATATATCAAATATATAATAATTACATCAAAATGCCTATTCCAGAATTAATAATTTTTGAAGGATGAGAGGTTTCAATAAATCAAAAATTTATAGATTTTAATGAATTTGTAAATTGGTCTCCTGAGAGACAAATAGAAGTACTTTATAAATTAGCAAAAGATTGCATATATTGAAATAGTAATTTTTCTGAAGAAAAAATAGAAAAATCTATGCAATGATTTAATTGAGCTTATTGATTAGCAAAACTTAAATTTCAAGATATCAAAAGAAATACATGATGAAGATATTTTGATCATTTAATAAATGTAATGCAATATGTTGTAACAAACTCAAAAAATCCTACAATTAAAAAAGCTATTATTGCTATTTGTCATGATTTAATTGAAGATACTGATATAAGTTTTGTTACTTTAAAAGAAATATTTTGAACACATATTGCTCTTTGAGTTTTACTTATTAGTAAAAATCCTATCAAAAATTACATAACTTCTAGATGATCAAAAAATTTAGATGAAGAAGAAAAAGAAAAAATAATAAATTCTTGAATAGTTAACTCTTGAAGATTTCCATCAAGAATATATTTAGAAAAAAAATATAACTCTCCTCTAAAAGTTACAAAAGAAGAAAAAGAAGCTGAGAAATTATTTATAGAATCAAGAAATGATTTTCAATTATTTGAAATGATTGAATTAACATGAATACTTAATTTTAAATGACTTATAAGTGATGAGTATTACCAAAAAGAAACATATGAACCTGAAAAAATAACTCCAGAAGAAAAATGGTGAAAAGAACTTTATGAAAAACTTGATAAAAAATATAAAGATTTAAGAAATGCTGAATATTTTTCACATATGTTAAGTCAAAATTGAGATTTACCGCAAATACATAATGAAGAAATAAAACAAAATACTCCTTGTTTAAATAAATTTTATAACCATGCTTTATCTATAACAATGTCTCCTAATTTAAAAATTAGATTAAGTGATGAGGAAATAAAACAAGTTTGTTTTGATGCAATTGAAGTGAAATTTTGGGATAGAATTGATAATTTAAAAACAACTGAAATATACAATAATTATTCAAAAAATAATATTAAAAAAGCTAAAAGAAAAATAGAAGAAACAAAAAAAAATTTTTACCAAATTGCTTATGAATTTGATATGCTTATGTGAACAAATTTTTACTGAATAATAAGTAATGAAATCAAAAAATTAGAAGAATTTATAAAAGAAATTGAAATAGATACAAAATTTCATGATATTTATTTAAAAATAAAATCATGAGTTGAAAATACAATAAAAAAACCTTAATTAAAATTAAGGTTTTTTTATTTTTATTTAGCAACTTTAACAGCATCTAAATATTCATTTATAAATGTTGAAGTAAGTGGAGCTGGATCTCTAAAAACAGAAGAACCAAAACTTACAACAGTTCATACACTTAGTAATCATGATGAATTTTCTTTTACATAAGTTCTTTGACTTACTAAATTTTCAAGATTTCAATATAATGATCATTTAACATTTAATACATCATTTGTAGAACCTCCTGTTCATTTTATATCTCAACCAAGACTTCCATCTGGTATAGATATATATGTTCAAGTAATAGTATCAACTGATTTATCAATTTCAATATTTCATCATTTTACAACAAAAGCAATATTTGAAGAGTAAGTAATATTTGAATTAATAATTAAATCTCAATTTTCAATTATATATGTTCTTGGTCAAGTTAATCATGCAAATGTACTTGCAGATACAACAAAATCTGTATTTCTAATTATAAATGCATTTGAAATTCAATTATAATTATTAAAATCAGCTAAATTTGATGTAGAACCTACACTTAATTCAGTAATATTTGAAGTACTATTAACTGCTTGATTATATTTAGTTCATTCTTGTGAAATACTATTAACAGAAGTTGTATCAGTTACATCTTTTGAATAACTAGATATATCTCAAGTAGAAACTCATGCTCAAACAAAATTTTTATTTTTATCATTATTTCAAGTAATTTGAGTTACTTCTGAAACATTTGCAATATTTGAAGTTGTAGCAATAAAACTTGTACCTCAACCTGTAGTTGCAATACTAGGTTTAGAAACTCTTACTTTTAATTCTGATGCAAAATATGCATTTGTATATAATGTTCCTTCATGTTCAATTGTAGTAACAACTGTATTATCACCAAATGTTCATGCTGTAAGTGAGCTTGTATTTCAAACAAAATTTGGATAATTTGTAAATGAAAAACTAGAACCTGGAAATAATATTTTTCATATTGGTTGACAAGTAGTACTTCAATTTAATGTTGTTCATGATTTTTTAACAACACAAAGTGAATCAAAATAAAGGTCATAAGGAGATTTATTTGTAATACTAGGTCTTGATAATGAATATTCAACATATGGATTCATACCATTTCAAATAATTACATTATCACTTGGTCAAAATACAATTTCTCAATCATTTGGAATTGAAGTAATTCAATTTATTTTACAAGAAGTTGTACACCATGCTGGCCATGTTCAATTACCAAAATCACATTCTTCTGATTGAAAATTTTCATTTGGTCTTTGTACAACTCAATCTCAACAATAATCTTTTGAACTTCCTCCACTAGATGAAGTTGAACCTCCACTAGATGAACTTGAAGTTGGAGTTAAATTACATGCCAAATTTGTTCTCCATGCATAACCTGCACTTTCAGTAACTGCTCTATCATATACACTACATGTTGCACTATTATCATTACAAGTAAATGTTGCACTTGTAGTATTTGTAGATCAATTTGCAACTGCTGGTTTAAACATATGTGTTCAAGAACAATTTAATCTAAATGTTTCTACATTTGAGTTTCAAGTACAAGTAATTTGATTACCTGATTTTTCAATATCTCTACATTGATAAGTATCTCATCATGAACTTGATGAAGAACTTGATGAAGATGTAGTTACAGAAACTGTTTTTTGACATGATGCACTTGTAATTGTATCATTTACAAAACAAGTAGGTGTATATGTTCATACTGTTGCATAGTTACATGTACCAGTGTTTGCATTTATAACTTGTCCATTTCAACAATTAATTCTATATGTTGTTGCATTCACTCATGTACAAGCAACACTACTTGATAATGAATTTGTTCATGTAGCAGGAGTTGCTGTTAAATTTGTACAACTAGGAGTTGTAGTAGAATTTGTAACAGTAACTGTTTGTTGACAAGCTACACTTGTAATTGTATCGTTTACATAACAAGTAGGTGTATATGTTCATACTGTAGCATAATTACATGTACCTGTATTTGCATTTATAACTTGTCCATTTCAACAATTAATTGTATATTTATTTGCTGCTACTCATGTACAAGTTACATTACTTGCTAATGAATTAATTCAAGTAGTAGGAGTTGCAGTTAATGAAGTACAACTTGGAACAGGAGGAGTAACAGTAACAGTTTGTTGACACGCTGCACTTGTAATTGTATCATTTACATAACAAGTTGGTGTATATGTACCTGTTCATGTATAATTACATGTACCTGAACATCAATCTATTGTTTGTCAATTTCAACAATTAATTGTATATTTATT
>CALMDL010000078.1 GCA_937864995.1 uncultured Candidatus Altimarinota bacterium
GCAACAATGAGGGCGATATTGGCATCTCGTTTCAAAGTGATAAAAAATATTTTTTGTATAAGTTAAAAGAAAAAAATAATTATACAATTCATTCTTCACTCTTATTCAGAAATTGAAAATATAGATATGATGATAGTATATTATATTTTGCTGACGCTTATTTTCAAAAATTTATTTTGTGTGAATGAGAAAAAAAAATTTATAATTTAGATGAAGTTTTAACCTTTCATTTAATAAAAGATAATTTTAATAATTTAACATATACTTGGTTTAATCCAAATTTTAAAAATATTAAAAGACTTTTTGAAGTCCATTCTTTAAATTTATATTCATTTTTAGCATTATCATATGAGATATCAAGGTATATAATAATAAATTTGAAAATTGCAAAATATTTTCCTTCATTTTTTAAATGGTTTGATAGATCTCCATATAAAGTAGTTTGAGATTGATTTAAAAATTTTAAATGAAGTCAATATGAGAAAATATTTGATATAAAATAATAAAGAGATGATTTATCATCTCTTTATTATTTTATTTATTATAATTTTATTTAATGAGTTTGGTAAGATCAAAAAAACTATAATTCATAATTTATATATTATGTTTCAAAAAATATTTAATTTAATTGAATTAAATAAATATTTTAAACTTTCTTTTTTATTATTTTTTTCTATATATGATACAGATTTTAAAATACATATAAATGATAATTTTAAGTCAAATAAATACTTATCTATTAATCAATTTTTTAAGTACTCATTTATTAATATTTCTAAATCATTAAATATTTTTAAATTATCTCAAGAAACATTTCCAATATGTCTTCTATATAAAGTTAAACTTTTTTCTATTCAGTAACAATTATAATTTGTAGAAATTCTGAAAAATAAGTCCCAATCTGAAACTGAAAATAATTTATCATTAGTTTGATTTAATATTTTTTCATCTAATAATACATTTTTTTCTATCATTAAACTTGAGTATGATCAATAAAAAGTTTCATTTTTTATAAAATCTTCTTTAGATAATTTCTTATTTTTTAAATAAAAAGGAGCTTTTTTCAGGAAATTTTTAGAAATAATTTTTCAATTTTTATCAATAAAATCAAGGTTATTATAAACAATTTTTACTTCTTTATAATTTGAAAATATTTTTAATTTTTCTTCTAAATTATTAGGAGTAAAGATATCATCTCATTCTAAAAAAGCAATATATTCACTATCTGGATTTACTTTTTCAAGTAAAAAATTCATATTATTTACTATTCATTTATTTGGTGAGTGATGCCAAGCTTTTATTTTATCAGGATATTTATTTACATATGATTGGATAATATTCCAAGTATCATCATCTGGAGAATCAACTCAAATCAAAATTTCCCAATCTGTAAAAGTTTGGGAAAAAATACTTTCAATAGTATAT
>CALMDL010000079.1 GCA_937864995.1 uncultured Candidatus Altimarinota bacterium
CAGAAACATATCTATTACTAATTACATAATCATAACTAGTAAAATCATCTTCCAAATTAAAACTATCATCAAATCTATCAAGTGCATAAAAAATACTTGCTTGTTTTGCAGATACATTTTTTCCATATCATCAATTTAAGTATTTTTCTACAAAAAAAGCTGATTTTTCTCAATATCTTGGATAATCTAAAACTTTTACTTTTTTTCAAAGTTTTTTTAGATTTTCTTCAAGTAATTTTACTTGTGTTCATTTTCCAGAACCATCAAGTCAATCAATAACTACAAACATTTTTTTCATATTTTTAAGATTAATTTTTTTTATTATAGTGTATTTTTGAAAATATAAAAATTTTATGGTAAAATATAGTTAATAATTAATAACAAATATATATATGGCTTCTGATATTCCAGATTTTTATAGAGAACAATGAGAAATTGTAAATAAAAGTAGTACTATTAGAGAAATGAAATCTAAATATGATAGATTTCTATGAGCATATTTACAAAAATCATTTGAAGAATGAACTGATAAATGATTACTTGAAGTAGTGAAAGCAAACTGAGATAATATAAATTTCAGAATTTTTTTAGATTATCTACTTAAAAATAATCCTGAAAAATTAAGTAATGATGATTTATACCAAATTGCAGCACTTAGAAATGAAGCTGTGAATTTAAGAGAAGAAATTGAAGATATGGGGCCTAGAGATTTTCAAATTATAGAATGAAATATTTGAAATTATAGATTTATGTGAAATGATAGTTTTGAATATTTATGAAACAATTTTTATGCTGTAAAAATAGATTTTGCTAGAATAAATAATCATAAAATTAATTCTTGGTTAAATATTGAGACTACATATAGAAGATGAGATAAATTTTTTATCCAATATGATGGAAATAATGTAATAAAATATTACTCTGGAAAAAGCCAAGATAATATGAAACTACTTTGACATGAAGTAATTGATCATAAACAAGAAACAATTATTAGATGATGAAAAATATATACTAGATGAGCAGTTGAAGATATATATTTAAGAAAACTTTGAATGAATTTAAAAATAAAATTTTTTGAAAAAAGAAAAACTGATTAAAATCAGTTTTTTTCTTTACATTTAAAACAAATAATTTAGAATATAAAAAAGAATTTAATATACTTAAAACAATTTTGGTTTTGATAATTTTTGAAACAAACAAAAAATGTTTGAGTCCCAATCTTTTGATTGGCCCTAGTTTCTGAGTTTATGGAAAAATTTAGCAAAATCATTTTTTATTCAATATAAATATTATAAAAATGGGAATAAGTGAAGATTTAGAATCAGCGATAGATATAGTAGATTTGGTTTCTAAATATGCTAGTCTAAAAAAATCAGGGGCAAATTACAAATGTAATTGTCCTTTTCCTGGTCACAACGAAAAAACTCCTAGTTTTATGGTAAGTCCAGCAAAACAAATTGCTTATTGTTTTGGGTGTCACAAATGATGATGACCTATAAAATTTGTAATGGATATAGAAAATTGTGAATTTAGAGATGCTCTTGAGATACTTTGAAACTATACTTGAATAAAAGTTAACACAAATTTTAATAAAGAAAAATTTGAAGAAAAAAAGAGTATGTATTCTCTTTATAAAGATGCTAGTAATTACTATAAAAATGCATTAAAAAATTATCCTGAAATCAAAAAATACTTATTTGATAGATGATTAAATGATGATATAATAAGAGATTTTTCTATATGATATAGTGATTCATGAGTTGAATTATACAGCTATTTAAAATCAAAATGATATGATGATAATCAAATTTTTGAATCTAATATATTTCTAGATATAAAAACTAAAAAAGATAAATTTATAAACAGAATTATATTCCCTGTTCAAAATGCTAGATGAGATTTCGTAGCATTTGCTTGAAGAATACATGGATCTTGAGAACCAAAATACCTAAATTCTCCAGCATCTGAAATATATGATAAATCAAATATATTATATAATCTTTTTAATGCTAGAAATTCTATAACCAAACTTGATTATGTAATAATCACAGAATGATATATGGATGCTATTGCTCTAAACAGATGAGGTTTTACAAATGTAGTTGCGGTTTCTGGAACAGCATTAACAGAAAAACATTTAGTATTATTAAAAAGATTAACAAAAAAAATATATCTTTGTTTCGACTGAGACTCTGCTTGAGAGAAAGCAACTAAACTTAGTTTGGAAAAAATGAAAAATGAAGGTTTTGAAGTAAAAATTATCTTGTTATCTTGATGAAAAGATCCAGATGAAATTATAAGTTCTTGAAAAGATTTTACTGATTTTATTACAAATGCTCTAACCCCTATTTGATACTATATTAAAAAATCAAATTTTGATACAAATAGTATAGAAGAAAAGAAGAAACTACTAAGTGAATTACTTGATATAGTAAAAAGTTATTCTGATAATATAGAAAAAGATTTTTATCTAAAAGAAATTTCTAGTTTGTTAAATATAAACTCAAATATAGTTTATGATGCTTTTAACAAAATAAGATTTACAAATCACGAATCAAAAAATAAAAATCAAGAAATAAAACAAACTCTAACATCAAGTGAAATCGCAATTTGATATTGTATAATAGATGAAAAAAATATTGAATACATCAAAAAAAATCTAATTTTTAATGAATGATTATGAAAAGATTTAGAATGATTTTTTGAAAAATGAATTTCATATTTAGATAGTTTAGAATTATCAAAAAAAGAAAAATATAAAGCTATTTCTTTAAAAATTGAAAGTGAAAATACTACTTCTAATTCAATTCATATTGAAGATGAATTAAAAAAAGTAATTGATTGATTAAATAGAGAAATATATAAAAATGAAGTTCAAAAACTAAAAACTTTAATGAGCTCATGAGATAATGATGCATTATTTAAATATACATTGCTTGTAACAAAAGCAAAAAAAGCCCAAATAAAATAAATTTGATTATTTGGCCTTTTTTTATATAATAAATCGCGAAAAGAAGTATAACTTCTTTAAAAAGATGAAAAAAATTGATATAATATATTTTTTGCTCCTTCTACAATAGAATAATAAGAAGGAATTTTTTGTATTATAATCGTGTATTCTATTTATATTTACTAATAAAAAAGCTCAATGATAGCTAAAAAAGATAATAAAAAAGTAAAAAATATTATAGCTGAAGAAATATCTCTTGATGATTTAGATTTAGATATTTTAAAAGAAGTATGAATAACAAATGAAGAAATTGATGATTTTAATAATACAAAAAAAGTAAAATCAAATACTTTAAAAGAAGATAAAAAAGATGAAGCTAAAAAAGAAGCTATATCTCCTATTAAAAATAAAGTAAAAGATGAAGATTTTTCTCCTAAAAAATCTAAATCTAGAGATGATTATGATGAAGAAGAAGATGATGAAGAAGATGGGTTTTGAAATGATTTCGAAGATGACTTTGGGTTTGATGATGAAGAAGTATTTAGTGAACCTACTCCTGAAGATTTAGAAGAATTACAAGATTTAGATATTGATGATGATTTTGAAGATGTAGCACTTGCACTTCAAAAAGAAAAATGATTAAGTAAATTACCAAAAGATAGAAGTGAAGATAAAAGAAGAGTTTGAAAATGATTAAATGAATTTATTGATGTAACGGTTCCTGAAAAATTACTTGAATGAATGCCTGAAGAAATTCAAGATTTAATGAAAAAAGGTAAAAGAGATTGAAGTGTTACTCAAGATGAAATAATGTCAGCTATACCAAATGCTGAAGATGATATTGATTTACTAGATGAAATTTATACTAGGTTTCTACAACTAGAAGTTGATATAGTTGATAATATGGATAAAGATAACCTATTTTCAACTGATGAAAAAAAGAAAAAAGATAAATCAAATATATCACTTTCTGAAATAAGTGATGATTCTATAAGAATGTATTTAAATGAAATTGGTAGAGTTGAATTATTATCAAGTGAAGAAGAAATAGAACTTGGTAAACAAATAAGAGCTTGAAGTATGGAAGCTAGAAAAAAACTAGCTGCAGCAAACCTAAGACTTGTTGTTTCAATCGCAAAAAAATACATGTGAAGAGGACTTTGACTTCTTGATTTAATTCAAGAATGAAATGTTTGATTATTTAGAGCTGTTGATAAATTTGATCCAGATAAATGATTTAAATTTTCTACTTATGCAACTTGGTGGATTAGACAATGAGTAACTAGAGCAATTGCTGACCAAGCAAGAACTATTAGAGTTCCTGTTCATATGATTGAAACTATAAATAAATTTACTCATACATATAGAAGACTTACTCAAGAACTTACAAGAGAACCTCTTATGGAAGAACTAGCAACTGAGCTAGATATGGATATAAGAAAAGTAAGACAAATAATGAGAATTTCTCAAGATATATTATCTCTTGACTCTCCTGTTTGAAGTGAAGAAGATACTAGTCTTTGAGACTTCATAGAAGATGATAAAAATCCAACTCCAGATGCTCAAACAAATATGAATTTATTAAAAGATAATTTATATGAAATGCTTGATTTCCTTACTCCTAGAGAAAGAAAAATCATAATAATGAGATTTGGTTTAGATTGATGAGATGTACATACTCTTGAAGAAGTTGGTAAAGAATTTTGAGTTACAAGAGAAAGAATAAGACAAATTGAAGCAAAAACTCTTGAAAAATTAAGAGAACATCCAAATGCAGATAAAATTAAATTTTTCTAAATAAAAAAAAGAAACCCAAAAGGTTTCTTTTTTTTTATTTAGTTTTTTCAAATAATGGAGGTGGAGTTACTTGTATTAAAGAATTATAGTTAATCATAACTGGGTAATTACCATAACTTCAAGATTGTTTAGTTTCATAACCTCTTCTTAAATAGTTCATATCATATTTTTGTGCATTATCTAAAGTACAACTTGTAATATAGAATGGACATAAATATGGACTTTGAACTGATCAACCAATAGTATTGTTTGAAAATACTGTTCAATAAATATATAATTGTTTACTTAAATATTCATATGTTCAACCATTATCTGGTGAAATTTCAGATCAATCATAACTTATAATTGCTCTATCTGCATACATAACAGCATCAATTTCTAATACATCAGGATGAATATATATATTTCATCAATTTCATGTACTATCATTTTTTAATGAAATAATTCATAATATATCTGTAGCTTTATTTGAAGCTAATACATTAGATTTTATATATACATTTCATCATTGAACTAAAATAGTTTTTACTCAACTATAATTAGCTATATTTATCTCAACATTTTCTCAATTTAATCATCCGAAATATAATATATCTCATAATCTTTTTCATGGAGAAACTTGATTTATATTAGATACGACTCTCGTTCAATTACTTGGAGTTATTTCTTTTACAAGTGAATAAGAGTTTTTTCTTATATCTCTTTGTAAATATGATTTTTCTAAATTTCATAATAAACTAATATCAGATGTTGATTGTCAACTTACTAAATCAACTTGTTTTTGACTATGTGTTAATCAAGTAATTTTAACTCATCTTTGAGAAGTATTATCTCAATTCGGAGTTCAATTATATCTATCCATTCAATATATATCAGAACTATATACTGTAGTTTTTCATCAAACAACTGTTTGTATATGAGTTGCAAAATATGTATTTTGTTCTGAAGTTGTT
>CALMDL010000080.1 GCA_937864995.1 uncultured Candidatus Altimarinota bacterium
ATTTTTATAATTTTACTCATAATATATAGCATATATGATATATTTCTTGACTATTATTTTATGACTTATACATTTGAAGACTACAAAAAAGAAGCATTTGAAAAAAATCCAAAGACAAAAGAATTGTATGAACAATATTGGCTTAACTATATCATAGCTGAGAGATTAAAAAAAGCTAGAGAGCAAAAATGATTATCTCAACTAGAGCTTGCAAAATTAGCAAACACAACTCAATCAGTTATAGCTAGAATAGAAGCTTGAAATCAAAACCTTTCTATCACAACATTATCAAAATTTTTAAAAATTCTAGATTTAGAATTAAAAATTAGTGAAATTAAAAATTAAAATTTTTTTAGTAAAACTCCCCTTGAATTTTCCCTTTTTTTCTATAAAATGCTCAAAATATTTTAAACTTAATAAGATAAAAACATGATAGAAATAAAAGTTGTATGACATAAAATTCCTGATACTGATTGTACTTTGGCTGCTATTATTTTCGCAGATTATTTAAACAAAAAAAAGATATATTCGGCAACTGCATATATCCAATGAAAACTAAACAAAGAAACTGAGTATTTACTAGAATTATTAGATATAGCAACTCCAGAAATAAAAAACAGCTTCCCTGCTAATACAAAAGTAGCTTTGGTTGACCATAATGAAGATTTCCAAACTCTAGAAAATATAAAAGAACTAGAAGTAGAATACATAATCGACCACCACAAAATAGATTTTGCAAGCTCTGCTCCACTAAATATCAGAATGGAACCTATTTGTTCTACTTGCTCTATTTTGTACAAGATGTATATAGAAGCATGATTTGAAATAGACAAAAAAATCGGGACTATGATGCTAGCTTGAATCTTGTCAGATAGTTTACTATTTAAATCTGCAACTACTACAAAAGTAGATGTAGAAATAGCTGAAAAACTAAAAGAAATCACTGGAATTTCAGATTTAGAAGCATTTGCAATGCCTATGTTTGATGCGAAATCAGACCTATGAGATATAGATCCTATAGATTTGATAAAATATGATTACAAAGAATTTGATTTTAACTGAACAAAAGCTGGAGTTTGAACACTAGAAACTACAAACCCAAACTATGCACTTGGTAGAAAAGATGAGATACTTAAAGCTATGCAAACTATAAGAGACAATGATAAACTAGATTTTATATTTTTATCTATTGTAGATATTATCTGAGAAAAAAATATCTCTATTGTTCTTGATTGAGCAGATTCAAAAGTTGCTAGTGAAGTATTTGATGCTGAAGTAAAAGATAATTTAATAGATTTAAAAAGAAGATTATCTAGAAAAAAACAAGTAGTGCCTGATTTAACTGAATATTTTATGAAAAAATAAAAAAACAAGCCCTTTGGGCTTGTTTTTAGCTTATTGTAAAAAAAAATTTGCTTAAATAAATAAATTCATATAATAAATGTGTAGAAATAAATTTTTAAGTCTAATGGTTGTCTCCTGATACATTGATCAATAAATTTATTTTTTATGTTTTATTATTATTACCATGTGTTTATGGAAACTAAAAAATTATTCATTGGTGGGTTATCTTGGGGATTAGATTGGCA
>CALMDL010000081.1 GCA_937864995.1 uncultured Candidatus Altimarinota bacterium
AATTTATTATTTTAAATACTCGAAATCCTTTAGTTCATTTTTAAAAGTATTTAATGATTCATCATAAACTATTTTTCAATTCATTCATTTATATCAAAGGCTTCTTAGAAACTTTATATCATCAGATTTGTCAGAATTTATTAAATCTCACATATTTATATATCATTCAACTAAATCTCATTTTCAATTTAAAAAATCATAATTACTAACTAATCATCAATTTTTAAAAATTGATAAATATAAATTATAGTCTTTTATTATATCATTAGTGACTAAATTAAATTTTTCTGTTCTATATTTAGTATTTATTAAATTTTCTTGATATTTTAATTGCTCTATTATTCAATCTTTATTATAAAGGTTATCCTTTACCAATCAAATAAATGTAACTCAAACAAGTTGTTTTTCATATTCAGATTTAGCTTCATAAACTTTTTTTCAAGAGTCTTCAATTTCTTTATCTGAAAAACTTCATTGTCATTTAATAACTCAATCATTTCAGTAATAAGCTGTTCAGTCAGAAATAGAACTATTTTGATTTGAATCTATTGCATTTTGTATTGAATTTCATTGAGTATTATTATTTTTTAAATAATTAAATTGAGTTAATTCAGCTTTAAAAGTATTTAAATTTTCATAATATTTTAATACTCAATTTTCATATCTATATCACATTGATTTAACAAATTCATCTTCTGTTCTTGCACTAGCATATTTTGAAGTTAAAACTCTTATTATCGTTTCTTTTTGTTTTATATTATATCAATATAAGACAGCTCATCAATCTTTAAAAATAGATAGATAATTATTGTAGTCATTAATAACTTCTTTTTGAACTAAATTGTAGTTATCATTTCAAATATATTTTGAATTTATTAAAGACTCTTGTGATGATAAATCATCTTTAATTGTTTGTAAATCGAACAATCATTGGTTGTATCATCATAATAAAGTTAATGTAGATAGTTGTTTTTCATATTCAGATTTAGCTTCATAAACTTTTTGTCAAGATTCTTCAATTTCTTTATCTGAAAAATATCATTGTCATCTAATTACTCATTCATTTCAATAATAAGCTGTTCCGTCTGAGCTAGAATTATTTTGATTTAAATTTTTATTTATTAAATTTTGTATTTCATTTTTTCAATAACTTAAAACTATTGATAATTTTTTGTATATATCA
>CALMDL010000082.1 GCA_937864995.1 uncultured Candidatus Altimarinota bacterium
ATCAAAAACAACTTTTTGTTTTGAATCTAAATTATCATAATCATTTAAAGTTACTAATTGTATAGAATAAGCTCTTTTAGCCATCCATTTAGACATAAGTAAACTTATAAATGCTCAACCAAAACCAAATATAACAGCAAATATAAGTAATCATAAATAACCTCCTCAAACATATCCAGTTACATCTATTCCAAAAAATCTTTCAACTAAAAATATAGCAAAACTAAGTACTATAATAATAGCTAAATTTGTAATCAAAAATAAAAATATTCTCTTAAACATCTTTTATTATTTTAAATTTTAAATTATCTGTATGATATCGTATTTTATATAGCTAAGCTTATTTGTCAAAAAATATCTTCTACTTTGCTAGTATTTTTATTGGACAAAAATGATTCTATTATTTCTAAATCATATTTTATATTATGTCATACAATAAGTATATCTAATTCTAAAATACTTTTTAAAAATGATTTTAATTTAACATCACTAACTCTATCTCATTTATGAAATCTATTTATATAATAAATTCTTTTATCATCTAAATAAATAGAAACTCAAACAAGTTCTGCTTTTATAATATCAAGTCAAGTAGTTTCAGTATCAAGTACTATTTTTGCTTCCCTTTTAATTGATTCTAAAAGCTTATCTAAGTTTTCGTCATTATTTATAATATGTACTTTTAATCCTAAATCTCTCCATAATTGAAGTTTATTAATTCAATTTTCTCAAATAAGTGAATTAAATTCATATTTTTCAAAAAACTCTATTATATCTTGGTTTAATATAGAATCTGGTTTAAATACATAATTTTCTATCTCAAAATTATCTAATTCTACATTTAGCTCAATAGTTGCCAATTTTTTACTAAGAAATGCATCTTCTCTTGATGAAACTAATTTTTCAAAAGTTTTTCATTTAAAACAAGTTTGTAATTTTTTTATTGATACTTCATCTAAATCAGGAAGTATTTCTTCTAAAGTTTTTCAAGATACTACTTCTGAAACTACATCATATATACGTTCTACAGTTCAAATATAATTTATCAAATCTACAGCTTTTGCAGGTCAAAATCAATCAATACCTGGTATATTATCAGCTTTATCTCATACAATAGATAGATAATCTATTATAAGTTTTGGTTCTACTAAAAATTTTTCTTTTGTTTCAATAGGTCAAAATTTTTTCTTTTTCATAGTATCATATATTTTTATATTATTTGATACTAAACTATATAAATCCTTATCTCAAGTTAAAATATCTACTTCAAAATCTGGATTTCAATCAAATTTTTCAGCCAGAGTTCATATTACATCATCTGCTTCATAACCAGGAATTTCAACCATATCAATTCACATTTTTTTAATCATCTCTTCTATAAGAGAAATTTGACTTCTCAAATTATCAGGCATACGATCTCTTGTAGCCTTATATTCACTATATAATTTATGACGAAAATTTTCTCAATGAGCATCTTTTATAAAAACTATATAATCTGGATTTTCTTTTACTAAACTACTAGCAAAAAACTTTGCCATACCAAACAAAGCATTTACAATAGTTCAATCTTTTGTAGCAAATTCTGGAAGAGCAAAAAACATACGATAAATAAAACTATTTCAATCTATAAGATATATTTTTTTCATGAAAAAATTATGAATTTATAAATATTTATAGTAGAATAATAAAAATATAAACTAATTTGTAAAGAAATTATGAAAAGTGGTACAAGTCAAAATTTAAAAATAGATGAATATGGAAATTCATATACATTTAACTTTAAAAAATTTAAAGAATGGAAAAAAGAATTTTTAAAAAGATTTCAAGAAAAAACTTGAAAACAATTCAATGAAACTTTTCCAAATAAAGAAGAAAAAGAAGCATTATTGAAAGCATTATTATGATTCAAATGAGAAACTGATATTTTTAGTTCAGGTAGAAAAAAAGATATAAGAGAATATGAATTTAATCCTGAAATAATAAAATTAATAGAAGAATCTAAAAAAATTTCTATGGAATTACTTTCTATATTAAAATAGTAAAAAAACTTTTGACAAATAAAGTGCAATTTTATATAATGAAAGTCTAAGTTATGGGATTGTCTCTTAATTTAGAAAGAAAAAGGAGAAGATTTCAATGTGTGGACAAAAAGAAGTTAGCCTACCTCACCTGTGCCGTTACAAATGGACTGAAGTGAAAAGCAAGTGCGCAAGCATTGGTGTAAACCTGAAGCAGGAAATTCCCTGCCCGAAGCAAAGGAACATTTTTTACCGGACCGTTGCACTGACAAAATCGGTGCAAGACCTGAAGCAGTTTTTCGAAACTGGGCAACATAAAGTTGCATTTGCAAGTTAACACTTGCCATACGTGAAAGCAAAAAGACGGGAGATCCCCGTCTTTTTAAGTTTGTTTGATTTTA
>CALMDL010000083.1 GCA_937864995.1 uncultured Candidatus Altimarinota bacterium
TCATGAATTAGGAAATCATTCAAATACTCATGCTAATACCACAAGCTTATCTGATGAATCAATAATAGAAGAAATAGAAGTAACAACAAGTAAAATTTATGATATCACAGGAGAAAAAACAACACTATATAGACCTCCTTTTGGAGACATAGATTCTAGATCAATGGATATTTGTAAATCATTAGGATACCAAGTAGTAAAATGGGATATTGACTCATTAGACTGGAAAGAGATTGGACCTAATCATATCATAGATAGGGTTATTAGAAATAGTGAACCAGGTTCTATAATTTTATTCAATGCAAATGTACATAAAAAAGTATTTGACGCTATAAGAGAAACTGTAAAAGAATGAACTACTGCAGTAGAAATAAATGAATTATGTGCAAAAATTGCAAAAGAACATTGAGTTTTATGTTGATTTAAATGAGTATATGACTTTCCAGATAATATATGTATAAGTGTAAATGATGTGGTTGTTCATGGTAGAGCAAGAAAATGAATAGTATTTAAAAATTGAGATTTAGTAACTTTTGATTTTTGAATCAAAGATAAAAAATACGGAATAAATACTGATGCAGCTTTTTCAGTAATAATATGATGAGATGATAAAAATCCTATTTGAGCAAAACTTATAGAAGCAAATAAAAAAGCTCTTTATGCTTGAATAAATGCAGCAAAAGTATGAAATACAGTTTGAGATATAGGTTATGCTATACAAAAAGAAATTGAAAATGCATGATTTAAAGTTGTAAAAGATTTAACAGGTCATGCTATTTGAAAATCTCTTCATGAAAAACCATATATATATAATTTTGGTACACCTTGAACTTGACCAAAATTAAAATTAGGTATGACCCTTGCTATTGAGCCTATTTTATGACAAACAAGTTGAGAAATAGATGATGATTGAGATTGGGAAATTTTTATAAAAGATGGTAGTTTATGATGCCAATATGAACATACTATTTTAATAACAGAAGGTGAAGCTGAAATAATAATATAAAAAGAACTAATTACTTAGTTCTTTTTTTGTTTTTCTTTTTTTAAAAGTTCTTCAACTTCAGCTAGAGTATGTCATAATCTCCATTCCACTTTTTTAGGTCTTCAAGTAGCATTATTTAAATTTTCATTTTTTTTTGGTTCTTCTCTTGGAAATCACCCCCATCATCAAGTCCATCAACCAGGTTTATCAGTCATAACAAATAAATTATATAAATAATATTTGAGAAATATAACAATTTTTTTCAAATATCAAAATAATATTTGAAAAAAGTTTTAAATAAATATAATAGATAACATAATATTTATTATTCTAAATGTAAAAATGTTATTTAAAGAAGCTCATTCAAAATTTTTAAATTATCTAGAAGTAATCAAAAATAAATCTCCTAAAACAGTAGAACAATATGATAGGCATCTAAAAAAATTTAATAATTATATAGAAGAAAAATATAAAAATATAGATATTTTTGAAGTTGAAAATATAAATTTAGATATAGCTGAGTGATTCAGAAGCTATCTTTATGAAAAAAGAAGAAATGTATCTATAAAAACAGCTAATGCTTATATGATAACTATTAGAAGTTTTTTAAAATATTTAGAAAAAAAATGATTTAAAAGTCTAAGTGCTACAGCAATTGACTTAATAAAAGCAGAAGATAGGCATGTAGAATTTTTAAATCAAGAAGAACTAGATAGACTTTTTTCTGCTCCAAATAAAGATAGTATTATATGAGCTAGGGATTTAGCAATAATGGAATGTATTTATTCAACTGGGCTCAGAATTTCAGAATTAACAGCTTTAAATAGAAGTGATATAAATTTAAAAAGAAGAGAATTTGCTGTTAGATGAAAATGAAGAAAAGTCAGAGTTGTATATTTAACAAAATGATCAGCTAATTTAATAGAAAAATATTTAGAAAAAAGAACTGATATTTTTTCTCCTCTTTTTATAAGACATAATACAAAAAAAGATGATATAATATCATTAAATGATGAAAAAGTTAGCCTCACAAGATTTTTTATAACAAATATGGTTAAAAAATATGCACTAAAAGCTTATATTTTAAAAGATATTTCAGCTCATACACTTAGACATAGCTTCGCTACTACCCTACTTAGTAATTGAGCAGATTTGAGATCAATTCAAGAAATGCTTTGACATGCTAGCATTACAACTACTCAAGTTTATACTCATGTTACAAACAAAAAATTAAAAGATGTACATTCAAAATTTTTTAAATAATAAAAACTGACCTTAGGTCAGTTTTTATTATTTTTTAAATGAAATTTATATTATTTCTATCTATTTCAAAAATTAAATCTTTTCTCTCTATTATCAAATGATAATTTATATTTTCAGTTCTAAAATTTGTAAAATTATTTATAACCTTTCTTTCAGGATTTACAAAATAAAAATCATTTCATTTTTCAAGAGCATAGCTTATACCAAAATCACTAGCAGTATCTCACATACCTCAAATTGTTTTATCTATAACTTTTTTTTCTATAAGTAGATTTATAAAATCTTTTTTATGATCTCTTCACCAAAGAGGAGTGTAATCAGTTGATTCTAAAAATACATTACTTCAAAATCAAAAAACATTATTAGCATAAGAATCTCATATATTTTTTGCTATATAATCTTTTAATAAATCAAGATAAATATCAAAAACAAAATTTGGAGCACCAGAAACAAATAAAAAATTACCTCCTGATAATAAAACTTCTTTTATTTTTGAAAATGAAAATCTATAAGGATTTATCTTTTCTTTGATTTTAAAGCTATATTTCATAAAATTTAGATATCATTGCCAATCAACTAAATTTTTATGTTTCAATAGTAAATAAATACCAGCATTTAAATATTCAAAAAACTCTATCTCTTTATTATATGCTTTTTTTTCTAAAGCATTAAAAAATTCTAAATCTTTTAAAAACTCATAATAATTATCTATATCTAAATCCAGATAATTATGTTTTTTTACAAATTTAACAAATATAGTAAAGGCTTCTTTTTGTAAAACTCATCTAAAAAATGTACCATCAAGATCAGAAATAAAATAATTTCATCTATGCATAGAATTTATTTTATTTTTATAATAATCTTGATTATAATAATCCGATCTAAAACAAATTCATAGATGTTCTAATATATCTTTTTTATTTGTTTCATCTTTTAAAACTTCCAAAACTTTTTCTAGCCTCATAGATATTTTTTAATGTTAACAAATGTATTATAGATAATAAATTAAAGTTTTAAAGTTTATTTTTATTTTTTTTTATATATAATTTCAAAAATATTAATTAATTATTCAAAATGAAAATTATAGTTTGACTTTGAAATCCATGAAAAGAATATGAAAAAACAAAACACAATGTATGATTTATGTTTTTAGATTATTTTCAAAAAATAAATAAATTTGAAAATTTCACTTTTGAATCAAAATTTAAAGCAGAAATAAGCTCTGGAATATACTCTTGAGAAAAAACTCTACTTATAAAACCTCAAACTTATATGAATTTAAGTTGAGATAGTATAATTTCAATAATGAATTTTTATAAGATTGATAAAAATGATTTTATAGTTATTTATGATGATTTAAGTATGGATTTTTCTAAATTGAGATTTAGGGATAAATGAAGTGCATGATGACATAATTGAATAAAAAGTATTATAAAAAACCTTTGAGAAGATTTTAAAAGAATAAAAATTGGTATAGGTTATGATTCTAGATTTGAAGTAAGTGATTGGGTATTATCAAAATTTAATGAAGAAGAACTAATTGATTTAGAAAATGATGTTTTTAAAGAAACAAATAATATATTGATAAAAAATTTTTAATATGAAAAAAATATATGTAATCTGAATTTGATGAATATGAATATCAGCTATAGCAAGATATTATAAACAAAATTGATTTGAGGTTTTTTGAAGTGATATGACAGATAGTGAACTTATTTCAAATCTTAAAAACGAATGAATTGATATAGTTATATGAGAAAGATCTGAATTTATAGATAATAGTTTTGAAAAAGTTATATATACTGAAGCAATACCTAACTCTCAAAAAGAATTAATAAAATCAAAAAGTCTAAATATAGAAACTCTAACTTATCCCGAAGCTTTAGCACAAATAGCAAATGATAAGATACTTATAACTGTTTCATGAACACATTGAAAATCAACAACTACTTCTATTTGATCTATCATATTAAAAAATAGTTCACTAAATTTTACTAGTGTTGTATGAACTTTATTAAAAGAATTTGATTGAAAAAATTTCTACCATATAGATGATAAAGAAAAAAAAGAAAATTATTTTATAATAGAAGCATGTGAATATAAAAGAAGTTTTTTAAAATATAAACCTGATATTGCTATAATTACAAATGTCGAAGTTGATCATCTTGATTATTATAAAGATGAGAAAGATTATATTTTAGCATATAGACAATTAATAGACAACGTAAAAAAATGATGATATATCATACTAGATTGACAAGAAAAAAATAGTAGACAATTAATATGAATTAGACAAGATGTAAATTTTATAGAAATAAATAAAGAATGATTTAAATATAATTGACAATATCATTTATTCCCTGATTTGTCATTAAAAATACCATGACAACATATTGTCTATGATGCAAGATTGACATATGTATTGTGACAAATATTAAATATAGACACACAAAGTATAGTAGACAGCATAGAGACATATTCTTGAGCATGGAGAAGAATGGAAATAATATGACAAACATTAAATAATAATTTAGTAATGAGCGATTATTGACATCATCCCACTGAAATAAAATTGACACTATGAGCAATTAGAGAAAAATATAAAGATAAAAAAATACTTACTATTTTTCAACCTCACCAATATAATAGAACTATAGAATTATTAAATGATTTTAAAGATGTATTTTTAGATAGTGATGAATTAATAATTCCAAACATATATGAATCTAGAGATTCAATGGAAGATAAGAAAAAAATTAATACAGATATATTACTAGATAATATAAATCATAAAAATAAAAAAAATTGAAATTGACTTGATAATACTTTAAAGCTAATAAATGAATTTGATATTAATAATAAAGATAGCTTAATTATACTTATGTGAGCTTGAGATGTTGATAATCTAAGATATAAAATAAAAACCACTTAAAAGTGGTTTTTATTTTTTGTTATATCATATAAATTTATTTGGACTTTTAATTAAAAATGAATTTAATAATAAAAATATTTTTGATATATAAATAGCTGTAAAAAGTGATACAATTATTCAAATTCAAAGCATTAATCAAAATCATTTAATCATATTTGTTCAGAAAACAAATAATATAACCGAAACTATCAATCCCGTAAAATTAGAATCCCATATAGCTGACCAAGATTTATTAAATCATATATCAGTTGAATCAAGCATAGAATTTCATTTTTCTAATTCTTCTTTTATTCTTTCAAATATAAGTATATTCGAATCTATAGCTATTCATATTGAAAGAATTAATCATGCAATAGAAGCAAGAGTAAGTACTATTCAAAACATTTTAACTATAGATAAAACCAATATAGTATATATTAATAAAGATACAGTAGCCATTATTCATGAAACTCTGTAAGCATAAACTAAAAATAAAAATATTAAGAAAAATCATGCAAATCAAGCAACCACTAATTTTTCAAGAGAACTAGCTCATATTTTTGAATCTATAGTTTTTTCACTTGTTAAATATATAGGTGCTGGTACTACTCAAGTGTTTATATCCATAGACAATTTTTTTGCTTCTTCTGGAGTATAATCTCAAGTTATAACAGCTTTTCATCAATATATTGCCTCATTAATTACTGGCGCAGTTAACATTTCTCATCATACAAATATAGCCATTTGTTGACCTACTAATCTTTTTGATAATTCGGCAAATATATCTGCTCATTCACTATTAAATACTAATTCAATCATTGGTTGAAATGCATCATTATATTGAACAGATGATTTAGAAAAATATTTATCATCTAAAACTCTTCATTTTGAATCTATAGCTGGAGTCCATTCAGAAGGATTTTTTGATATAAAAATATATTTTATAGTATCTCAAGTAATTATATTATCTATCAATAAATATCAAGTATCTCCAGATAATAATTCAACTTCATTTAATTCTCTTATTTTTATATCATTAACATTTTTTAATAAGTCATCAAGTTTAGAAATTTCTCAACTAGTAATATTTTCAAAAGATAATGCAACTTTAGAAGAAACAACAGAAAATTTTTCTCATTGTTTTATTTCAGATAATGCATCAGTTGCAATTTTTGTTCTTTTATCAAAATCTTCTTGAGTAAATGCTGATTTTCTTTCTTTAAATTGTATTTTTACAACTTTTCAAATTGCTTCTTTAGCTTTAGCAATATTTGCAGAATTTTCTATACTATCATTTCATTTTAATGGAATTTGAACAATTATATGATTTTCTCATGCATAAGATGCATCATTTATTTCAGAATCATTAATTTTTAATGCTTCAACTCTTTTATCTATAATAGATTTTAATCACTCTATAACCTCTTTTTCTCTAGTTGAATTAAATCATTCTTCTTTTTTAAGCTCAGTTAAATCAATTTTATAATCAAGTTCTATTCATCATTGTAAATCCAAACCTAATCTATAACTTCATCATGAAAAAGGTACTTTCATACCAAAAGAATTCCGAGGAAATATATATGAAAATAAAAATATTCAAAAAATAAAAATTAAAAATATTCTAAAAACAAGATGTCTCATAAAAAATAAGCTATACAATAAAAAAATTTTATTAATTATATATTTTTTACACAAAAGTAAAAAAATAATCTTAAAAGATTTTTCTTTTAGTTTGACATTTCTTATTTTTATAGCAAATAAAAAAGAAACTAATCTTTATCAGTTTCTTTTTTATTTGCTAATTGTCAACAAGCAGCATCTATATCATCTCACATTGTAGCTCTATTGTAGACACAACTCAATAATGTTGTAGTATTGTTTGAAATTTTTCTATTATAAATCTAGGTGTTGGTAAATATGTACCTCAAGTACCCTCTCAAGCATTGTATGGTATGAAATTTACATGAGCCAATTTTCATTCTAATAGTTTTCATAATTCATGAGCTAATTTTATATTATCATTAACTCAATTTATCATTATATATTCGTAAAAAATTCTTTTATTTGTTTTAGCAGTATATTCATCTAAACTAGCCATTAAATCTTTTAAAGGATATGTATGATCAACTGGCATTATTTGTTTTCTTATTTCATCATTTGGAGCATGTAAACTTATAGCTAAACTAGTTTGAGGAAAATCAGTAGTAAATTTTTTTATACCTGGAACTATTCAACAAGTTGAAACTGTAACTCTTCTATTTGCTAAATCAAATTTCTTTTGATTATTTGCTATATTTATAGTTTCCTTAACAACATCATAATTAAGCATTGGCTCTCACATACCCATATAAACTATATTTCTAAGTTTATCACCTTCATCATTTAATAATTTAGCAGCATAATATATTTGCTCTATTATTTCATAATTTTTTAGATTTTTAAGTAACCCTAATTTTCAAGTAGCACAAAAACTACAAGCCATTGGACATCAAGCCTGGCAAGAAACACATAAAGTAACTCTTCAAGTTAAATGCCTCATAATAACAGACTCTATAAATTCTCAAGTTTCTGTTTTGAAAAGTATTTTAGTTGTTTGACCATTTGAACTTGTTTTTTGATGATCAACAGAGAGTGAATCGAAAAAACAATTTTCTTTTAATAAATCTCTGATTTTTTTTGAAAGTGTATTCATTTCATCAAAATCAGTAATGAAATTTTTATATATAGCATTTTCAATTTGACTATATCTAAAAGCTTTTTCTCAAGCACTTTCAAGTAATTCTTTTACTTTTTTTTCATCATGTATAGAAAATTTTTGCATTTATGGTTTTAATTATTATATTTAAGTTAAGTTTATTATAATTTACTTTATTTTTCTTTTTTGTAAAATGAAAAAATCAAAAATAGCAACAACGATTGCAGAAGCTATGATTGTAACACTAGTTATTGTGTTATGATTAACTTGAGTTTATAAAATTTATTCAGAATCTATAAATTTAACATATAGCATTGAAAATAAAATTCAAGCCATACAAATTGCAAAAGAATGAATAGAAGCTGTTACAAATATAAGAGATACTAATTGGTCGATATACTCTTCTGATAAATCAAATTGTTGGAAAACTTTAAACTATGATTCAGCATGTATCTGAGATAGTAGTTTTACCAATAATATAAAAAATAATTGAAATTATAAAGTCCTTAGAGATGCTAATAATAGATGGATATTAACTGAAGATACATTAACATTAGGTGATAGTTTTACAAGTGCACCTTATAGAAATTTTTATAGAATATATTTAGACTGAAATAAATTGTATACTCATAATGCTGGTTCCACTTTAAAACAATTTTATACAAGACAAATTAAAACAGCAAATATAAATGCAAGAGAATGAGATAACACTACAATAAATGATTGATTAGAAGTAAAAAGCATAGTACAATGGACTGATTGAACTAATACAAATGTTCATAAAATAGAAATATCTACTATTCTAACTAATTATAAATAAAAAAAATAAATCCATTTTATGGATTTATTTTTTTTATATTTGATTTACTCTATCTTTTACTCAAAAAATAGTTTGTTCAAATGTAGAATTATTTTGATTAGGTGTAATTCAATTTAATAAAATATCAACATATTCATTAACCAATCATTCTGCTTTCATATTCATAACATCAGAATATGAATATCTCATTATTTTTGTTAAATCAATTCACCATTCTTTAGATTTAGAATAAATTGTAGATGAATTAGAAGATACAAGTGATCTAAGTGCCATAGAGTTTGTACCATGTGCTTCTAATAATCATCATATAAATCACCTAATCATATTTTTCATATCAATTTCTTGTCATGATTTTCAATATACTCAATAATCTCTTTCACGAATAGCATCAATTTCTTTTCTAAGTTCATCCCACATAGCAGGTCAAGCATTTGCAAGTCTATACGTTCATCATTGAACTTGTTGTAAAAGTTCTTTTGTTGCTTTATGTATATTTATTCAACTAGTTCATTTTCAAGAAAAGGCATCTCAATATAAATCATCATTTCAATAATTAAATTCTCAAGTATATGCTTGAAGTAAATCATAATATCTTTTAAATGTATTATTTCATTCTATTACTTTTCAATTATCATCTACTCTATCATCCTTTTCTATAAGAATCATCTTACTTATATAAGAATCTTTGTGTTTATCACCTGCCTCTCAAGTATTTAACATATAAAGTATATCAGTTAAAACTTTTCAATATTTTTTATAAAATTCTTCTGTTTCTTTTATTTTTTTAGCTTCTGGAATAGAATTATTTTTTTGATTTCAAAATATTTTTAAAGCTTCACTATACATATCTCAACCTTTGATTTCACTATATCTTCTACATGATTCAAGTATTGTTTCATTAATTAAATCTATATCACTACTATATGATAAAAATCTTAAAACTGGCAACATCATACTTTTAGCAGGAAAATTTTTTAGTTGATCAAGTTCACTTTGTTCAAAATTATATGAAATACCTGAAAATGCCATTATAAATGGTACTTTATTCATATCTTCCATACTTCATCATTTATTAACTGCTTCTTCAAGCCATCATCTGGCATTTGCATATGTTCAACCATAAAGTTCTCACATAGCTCAACCAATTCTTGCTCAAACAGTTCTTTCATCTTTTGCATCACCTTGTCATGTTTCATATTCACCGGATTTTCAATTTGCTCTCATTTTTTTAAACTCTTTATGATATCTAGATCTTCTCCTTATTCAATTATATCATTTTTCATCACATTGTTTTTTTACAAGTTCAAATAGAAGTTGTTCCTCTGTAAAATTTTGATTAGTTCTTTCTGCATCAGCTTTTACTTTTTCATACAATGAATCTCATATTTTTCAACCAAAAGATTCATAAAATAAAAATTTTCATTTATATGGATATAATTTTTTTGCATAAAGTACTCCATATTTTTGAAGCATAAATAAAGCTCCAGCTTCTTTTAGATATTGTGGTGCATCTTTGTTTTTTAACCATTCAATAATCATAATAGTTGCTTTCCATGAGTCTACATTTCATAATTTGTTAATATAATCTTCAGATCTCTTTTTTTGACTTTCTTCAACTCTACTCATTAAATCATCTCTAAGAGATTCAGGTAAAAATTTACCAAGTATTCATTGAGCAGCTTTAGCTGATTTTTCTTCAGTTCATTCTTTTAAATATGATTCAATTGAATTTAGTCATAACTTCATTCAACTCATTATATCAAAAATAGAAAGCCTACTTAAATATCTAGATAAAAAACTTCATTTTATTTTTTCTCATTTTATATTTGTTTTTTCTACATCTTTTTCTTCTTCAATTGAAGAAGGTCTTGCTTCATTTTTTTTAATCCATGATTCAAGCCAAGATATACTTACTTGTATAGTTGATCAATTATACATAGTTATACTTTTCTTTGAGATTTTTTTTCAATCTTTATCTTTCTTTGCATTTCAATTTTCATCTCTTTCATATTCATCATATTCTCAAAAACTAATAGTAGCAGTACTTGAAGATATGCTTTCTATATTTATTAATTCATTAGAATCTTTTGCTTTTAAATAATCATACTCTATTTTTTTTGTAGATCATTTTTTATGAATAGCTTCATCTTTAATTTCATAATTATTCCATATATCAATAAGACCTCATCCCAAAGATATATCTCAACAAATACTTGATATTAAATTTGAAGAAACATTATTATTTGATAATCTTTTTGATTTTATTTTTTTAAATTCTTGAAAAAAATCTTTAAATGATATTCAATCACTTACTCATCAAATTCAATATACATCAATTAAATTATTATTTAAATCAATTTTTGAAATAGTAAAAATTCATTTATCTGAAGTAAAAGATACTCATTGCTTAAAACCATATTTTTTACCATCTGCATCAAACTCATCTACATTTAATAAAAGTTTTTCAATACTGTAAAAATTTTCCAGTGCTTCAATTTCAGATACATTTTCTAATAATTGTGATTTAATATCTCTTAAATTTTCTGGCAATTCATCTAGATTTCTATTAAGTAAATCATTTAAAAATGATATCTTTTTTTCTTTTTCAACTTCTATTAAATCAATTAATTCTTGTTTTCTTG
>CALMDL010000084.1 GCA_937864995.1 uncultured Candidatus Altimarinota bacterium
TCTACCTTATCTTTACTTTTTGCTGTTGCTTCAACTAAATATTTTTCTGATTCTTCTCCTAAATTCTTTTTTAATTCATTATATTCATTAGTAAATAGATACATCTTAGTTCTTAATGAATAGGTTTGATTAGCATATAGTGTATCTTCAAAAAAACTATAGATCTTATATTTATAATTTTTATTATTAATGTTGTTTTTACTCTTCACTATCTTTTATTTCAAGTATATCTTCTTTAATAATAGACTTTAATAATTCTTCACCTTTATCTATTTTTTCATTCTTTATTTCAAGTTCTATATTTTTTACTTCTGATTCTAGTATTATTTTTATGCTAAAACTTCTATTAATAGTTTCTCTTATCATTTGTTCTATATATGATATAGTTTCTGGGTTACTTAATCTTTTCTTTGCAAATTCAAATCCATGTCCATAAATTATATATAAGTTATTATTATAAACATTAAACCCACTCACATCACCTAATAAGAAATATACCGGCATCTGTTTATTTACTTTATCTTCTTTTATTTTCTGTCTTATCTTCTGCCATGATGACTCTATTAATTTAACATCTTCACTTTTTACATTTTCATATACTATTTCTTCAGGTTCTTCTTTCTCTATAACTATTTCATTAGTCGATATATTGTTCTCTATTGTATTTATTTTTATATTACCACTCTCAATAGTTTTTTCTAGATTTTCTATTCTCTTTATTAAAGCTTCTTTACTTTCATCAAACATAGGTTGAGCAGTTTTCATAATAGTGACTTCTGCTAATACTCTAGGATTAGATGATGTTTTCATATTATCTTGAGTTTCTGATAATATATTTAAAATTCTTATTAAATCATTTACATCTACTATCTTAGATTGTTCTTTTAATAGCTTTATTGTTTCCTCTGGAAGTGATATAATCTCATCTAATTCAGTTGATACTTTACATACCATTAAATTTCTAAAATGATCTATTAAATCATTTATTAAATTTCTTATATCTTTCCCCCATATTACAAACTCGTTTAAAATTTGAAGAGATTGTCTTGTATCTTGCTCTATTATACATTTAGCTAATTCAAATAATTGCTCTACATTTACCGTACCTAATAACTCTACAACATCTTTGTATTCTATTTTATTATCACCAAAAGATATACATTGGTCTAATATACTAAGAGCATCTCTAAGAGCTCCTTGTGAGTTTCTAGCTACTAGATTAAGTGCTTTATCTTCTACTATTATATTTTCTTCGTTACATATCTTTTGCATTCTAGCTGTCATATC
>CALMDL010000085.1 GCA_937864995.1 uncultured Candidatus Altimarinota bacterium
CATATTCTCTTGCATGATTTGCAAATTGATTAGAATTTTTCCCAATTTCAGTATCTCATAATGATTGAGTAAGGGATATTAAAAAATTTGTTGCTAATTTTTTAAAAAGTAAATGATTAAATTTTAAAGATGAAGAAGTAGATGATTCTTATGTAAAACTTGCTTTAATTGGTAGACCAAATGTAGGTAAATCAAGTCTTGTAAATGCAATTGTTTGAGAAAATAGAGTTATGGTGAAAGATATGGCTTGAACTACTAGAGATTCTATAGATACAAAATTTAAATTTAATGACACAAATTTTGTATTAATTGATACAGCTTGAATTAGAAGACTTAGTAAAGTTTGAGTTGGTAATGTAGAAGATTGGTCAGTTATGAGAACAGAGAGAGCTATAACTAGAGCAGATGTAATTGCTGTTGTTATGGATGGTTTTGATGGTATTGTACACCAAGATTTAGCTGTTATTTCTAGAGTATTAGAAGAAAATAAATGACTTATTATAGTTGTAAATAAATGGGATAAAGTACTTGAAAAACCAGGTATTGATAAAGATTCAATTATGAATAGATATATAGAATATCTAAAATCAAAAATTGAATTCTTGCCTTGGGTATCAGTTGTATTTACTTCTGCCGTAAAAGAAAAAAGACTTGAAGAAATTCTCGAAAATGCATTAAATATAAAAAATGAAAGATTTAAAAGAGTTAAAACTTGAGTATTAAATAATTTCATGGAACAAGTTGTTTTAAAACATCCACCAACATGAACTAGAAAATCTCATAATCCAAAAATATATTATACTTCACAAGTAGATGTAAATCCACCAAAATTTGCACTTACAGTAAATAATCCAGAACATTTTCATTTTTCTTATAAAAGATATCTTGAAAATAGAATTAGAGATAATTTCTGATTTTTTGGTACTCCAATTGTGATAGAATATAAATGAAGAGGTAAAACTAAAGATGTTAAAAAATAAAAACTAGCCCTAGGGCTAGTTTTTTTAATTTCTAATTCAATATCATTTTTTCAATAAATATAAGTTTAAATAAATTAATACAAATATAAAAATAAATAGTATAAATATTGCTAAATTTATATTGATATCAGTTACTCATATAAATCAGTATCTTACTCAATTTACCATATATAAAATAGGATTTAATTGACTTAAATTTTGCCAAAAAGGTGATAGTAAATCTGTAGAGTAAAAAACTCATCATAAATAAATCAATGGTGTGATTACAAATGATGGAATTATTGATATATCATCAAAACTTTTAGCAAATATTGCATTAAATACTCAAAGTAATGAAAAAAGTGTTGAACTTAAAAATAGAAATAAAAATATTAAAAATATATTTTCTACATTTATTTTTGTCATAAAAATTGCTACTATAAAAACAAGTCATCATACTATTATTCATCTAAGTATTCATCAAATACAAAATCAAAGAAGTATTTTAATATGACTTATAGGTGATACAAAAAGTTCTTCTATATTGTGTTGAAATTTTGATCAAAAAAAACTTGAACTAGTATTTTGGTAACTTGCCATTATTACCGACATCATGAGTAATCATGGAAATATAAAATCAATATAATTTACTCCAGGTATAATTGATATTTGATTTCATATGAATTTTCAAAATATAAGTAAGTATAATACTATTGTTACAATTGGTGGTAGTAATGTTTGTTTCCATATTCTAAAAAATCTGGATACTTCTTTATTTATAAGTGTAGTTAAGTCTCTCATATTTTATTTTTTAATTATTTTCATAAAAAGTGCTTCTAATCTATTTGTCTTATTTCTAAAACTTTTTATATTTATTTTTTCTTCTGTTAAATCACTAAATAAATCATTTAAAGTTATTTTTTCATCTACTACTAATTCTATTTCATTTTCTTCTAATATTTTTATACTATATTTTTTGATTATTTTTTCTGATAATTTAGAATTTTCTTTCATAGTTAAAATAATAGTTTCTTCTTTTAATTTTGATAAAAGATTTTTTACGCTTGTATTTTCAATTATTTCTCAAGAATCTAGAATTGCCACTTTTTTACAAAGTGCCTCTACTTCTTCTAAATAATGTGTTGTAAGTAAAATAGTGGTTCAATTTTTATTTAATTCACTTATGAATTCCCACATACTTTTTCTTAAATCCACATCAACTCATGCTGTAGGTTCATCAAGAATTAATATTTTAGGTTCATGAATTAGAGCTCTAACAATCATAAGTCTTCTTTTCATTCATCCACTTAATTCTCTAGCTTTTGCTTCTTTTTTTTCCCAAAGTCATAATTTTTTTAGTAATATTTCAGTTCTTTCTTCGGCAACTTTTTTATCAATTCAATAATATCACGCTTGAATAACAGGTATTTCTCTTACTTTTGCAAAAACATCAAAATTAAATTCTTGAGGTACAACTCATATTAATTTTCTAGCAGAAGGAAAATCAATATCAATATCTATTCATCATATTTTTATATTTCAACTACTTTTTGTAACTAGATTTGTAAGTATGTTTATAGTTGTAGTTTTTCATGCTCAATTATGTCATAATAAAGCAAAAAAATCTCAAGATTCTATTTCTAAATCAATGTGTTTTAAAACTTTATTTTCTTTATATTTTTTTTCTAATCACTTTATTTCAATTATTTTTTCTTTCATTTTATTATTTACTGGCTAAATTTTGATTATATAAATATACTTTTTTTGTTTAAAAATCAAATACTATTTTTCTTTTTAAATAAAATATATAAAATACTAAAAATACTTATAACAAAACTATATGTCACTTATAAAAATCGCAACAATTGTTTCTACTTTGGCAGCACTTTTACTTATGATTATCAAATTTTTTGTTTGAATTGTAAGTTGATCAATAGCTGTATTATCTAGTGCTATTGATTCTATGCTTGATATGTTTGTTTCACTTTTTAATTATTTTGCAGTACATAATTCAGAAAAAAATCCAGATAAAAGATTTAATTATTGAAGATGAAAAATAGAGGCTATTGCGGCACTTTTTGAATGATTAGTTATTACATTATCTTGATTTTATATATTGTATGAGTCAATTTTTAAAATAATAAATGATGAAAAAGTTAGTTATCTTTGAGTTTCAGTTATTGTAATGCTTATTTCTGTTGTGATTACGTGATTTTTAGTTTTATTCTTAGATTATGTTGCTAAAAAAACAAATAATTTGGTAATAAAATCAGATTCATTACATTATAAAACTGATTTATTTTCAAATTCTTGAATACTTATTTGATTGTGATTTATTTACTTCACTTGAATAAATTATATAGATGCAATTATTTGAATTATTATTTCTTTTTATATTATCTATAGTGCATATGAATTGGTTAAAAAATGATTTTTATTACTTTTAGATGTAGCTCTTGATAAGGAAGAAGTTGAAAAAATAAGGAAAATAATAAAAAAAGAAAAACTAGTAACTTCATTTCATGAACTTAAAACAAGACAATCTTGAAATACTAAATTTGTTGAAGTACATTTAGTTTTTAATCCTGATATAAAATTAATTGATGCACATAGAGTTTCGGATCATATAGAGTATTCTATACCAAAAATAGATAAAGATAATGAATGGAGTGTTTTAATTCACATGGATCCATATGATGATTGAAAACATGAAAAAATTTAAAAAATACTTTACAATTATTTAAAAAAGAATATTATATTAGCACTTAAAAAGTTTAAGTGCTATTTTTTAAATTTAAAATTTAACTTTTAAAAATATGACAAATCACAATTTTGAAACAGAAACATGAAGAATTTTGGAGTTATTAACTCATAGTATTTATTCAAATAAAGAGATATTTTTAAGAGAATTAATTTCAAATGCTAGTGATGCAATTGATAAAGCTAGACTCAAATCTCTTACTGATGTAGATTTTTTATGAAATGATAATGAATTTAAAATAACAATTGAAATAAATAAAAACAATTCTTCTATAATAATTACTGATAATGGTATTGGTATGACAAAAGAAGAACTTATAAGTCATCTTTGAACTATTGCTAAATCATGAACAAAGGAATTTGTAGAAAAATTGGCTAAAGCAAAAGAAGATTCTAAACATAATTTGATATGACAATTTTGAGTATGATTTTATAGTGCTTTTATGGTCGCAGACAAAGTAGAAGTAGAAAGTAAATCAGCTCTAGATCCAGTTGCTCATATATGGTTTAGTGATTGAAAAACGAGTTATACAATAGAAGAGAGTTCAAGAGAAATAAGAGGGACAAAGATAACTCTTTTTATAAATGAAGCAAATTTAGAATTATTAAATGATTGGAAAGTAAAAGAATTGGTAAAAAAATATAGTAATTATGTTTGAGTTCCAATTATGATGAGAGCTTATGATTCTAGAACAGAAGAAGAAAAACA
>CALMDL010000086.1 GCA_937864995.1 uncultured Candidatus Altimarinota bacterium
TTAATTTTATTTAGTAAAATTGGTAATAACATTATTAAATATAATGCTAGAGAATTTGGATGTCCAAAGGTTCAAAAGGCTCTATTAGCAATATCTCAATAGTTAAAGCTAGGATAATAATATTCTTTTATTGCAATATATAAAGGTATAATACTTAAATAAACAGTATATTTTAATATTTTTGTTTTTATTTCTTTTTTTTGATTTATTAATATTAAAAATAATCAAATAAGATTGGTAAATAATAGAAGAGAATGTCATTTTATATCACTTCAAAATATGTTTGTAATAGGGAAACTTGAAGTAAATAAAGATATTCAAAATAATATTAAAATAATATAAATTATTCTAGGAATAATAATTTTTTCTTTAAAAAATATTAAAAAATAAATTATTATAAAAATAGAAGAAAAAATATTAAAAAATAATGATTTTGTAAACTCATAAGTTCATTTTACATAAAATCAAAAATCTATTCAAAATATATGTAGTAATTTTGAATTTATTAAACTTAAGATTATAAAAAGTAAGCAGAAATAAATGATTATAAATTTGTCTTTCATAAAGATTTTATTAATTTAAATCATTTTATTTTTAGTTTGTTTATTTTCAAGTTTAAAAAATAAAAAAGACTATTTTAAAGTAGTCTTTTTTATTCAAACCATCATCTTTTTTTGAAAATAATTCAAAGAGAAAATGATAATATTACCATAGATAAAACAATTATTAGAAATGCATTTTCCCATTCTCACATTGGAAGTTTTACATTCATTCAGTATATTCAAACTATAAATGTCATAGTTCAAATTATAAGTGTAAAAACAGTAAGTCTAGCTAATATAGAGTTTATTTTTATACTCATCAAAGAGTTATAAACTTCAGTTAAAGAAGTAACATTTTTTGATAAAACAGTTATACTATTATCAACTTTATCAAGTTTATAAATTATATCTTCAAAATATAAATCAAGTTGTCAGTCATAAAATTTTTCAATACTTTTTTGCATTTCTCACAAGATTTCTCATTGAAAAATGAATGTATGTTTTAAAAAAACTAGATTTCTTTTTTTAACCATTATTTCTTCTAGGAGTTTTTTATTTACTCAGTTTTGTGCAAATATATTTTCTTCTAAATTCATTATATCTTTATTAGATTTATTTAATAAATCTAGAGTTTTATCATACATTGTATCTATAACTTTATACAATATATAATAAGGTGATATTTTATATTTTTCTGGATCTTCTAAATCACTAGTTTCACTTATATATTCTGCTTTAATTTTTTCTATATTGTTACTTGGAAGAGAAGTTATTGTAACTATATAGTTTTTTCAAAGTATAAAAGAAAATTCATTTGATTTATATCTTTTGTTTACATAATCATATTTTGGAAAATGTAAAACCATGAAAATATGATTATCATAAGTATCTATTTTATCTTGAGTAGTTTGGTCAACTATATCGTCTATAATAATCTCATGTAAATCATATTCTTCTCAGATGTCAAGTAATTCATCTTTAGTTGGATTTTGAAAATGTATCCAATTCACAGTTCAAATTTTTAATAAATGTTTCATATTTTATTATTTTTAGATAATAAATTTTTATTATTATATTTAAAAAATCTTTTTATAAAAAGATTTTTTATTTTTATTTATTTTCATATAATTAGCTTACTTTTATATAGTAAAATTATTTTATGAAGAAGTTTTTTTTAGTTTTTTTTAGTTTTTTTATTTTAGTTTCTTGTTCAAAAATTTCTTCTATAAAAAATGAAGATTTATGAGAAAATATTATTGAAAAACAAAAAACTATTATTGCTTTAGGAGATAGTTTAACAGCTTGATATGGTGTAGATATAAGTGAAAATTACCCAACTAAATTAGAAAAAAAATTACTTGAAAATGATTATAATTATAAAGTTATAAATGCTTGAATTTCATGAGATACTTCGGATTGATTAAAGTCTAGAGTTTCTCTTTATTTAGAACAAAATCCGGAAATAGTTATAATTGTTATCTGATGAAATGATGGACTTAGATGATTGTCTACAATTGATTTAAAATCAAATATTTTGAGTATAATAGATACTTTTCCAGATAATACAAAAATAGTTTTATGAGGTATGGATATACCAATAAATCTGTGATTTAAATATAGAAATGACTTTAAAAATGTTTACAAAGAAATATCAAAAGAAAGAGAAAATATATATTTTTTACCTTATTTTCTTGAATGAGTTTGAGGAGTTTCTAGTTTAAATATAAGTGATAATATACATCCAAATAGTCAATGATATGATGTTATAATTCAAAATTTATATGATTTTTTGATAAAAAATGATGTTTTAACTAAATAATAATTTAATAAAATGATAAAAATAAAAAATCTGAGTAAATTTTTTTGAAAAAATGCTGAAAAAGTAGAGATTTTCCGTGATTTAAATTTAGAAATAAAAGAGGGAAGTTTCATATCTATAGTTTGACCAAGCTGAAGTTGAAAATCTACTTTTTTAAATATGATGTCTTGAATTGATACGGATTTTATTTGAAATTTAGAAGTTTTTTCTTTTGATTATAAAACAAAAAATGAAAATGAAATTACAACTTTTAGATGAAAAAATATATCTTATATATTTCAAAATTTTAAATTAATAGACAATTTAACAGTTAGAGAAAATATAGATTTAGTTATAGAGTTAAATAATTTAGAAAGAAATTTTTCTACTATTGAAATCCTTAAACTGGTATGACTTGAAACAAAAGCAGATAATTATGTATTTAATTTAAGTTGATGAGAAAGTCAAAGAGTTGCTATTGCTCGTGCCTTTGTTTGAAAAACAAAACTTCTTTTAGCAGATGAACCAACAGGATCACTTGATACAAAAAATAAAAAAATCATTATGGATTTGATAAGTTCACTTCACAAAAAAACAAAAAATACAATTGTGATGATTACTCATGATGATGAAGTAGCAAAAATTTCAGATATAGTTTATAAAATGAATGATTTTAATTTAATTAAATCTTAAAAATATGTTTAAAAAATTTATTAAAACTATATTTTTAAAAGAAAAAAAATACTTTCTTTTTGTTTATATTGCAGTAGTTCTTAGTCTTTTCTCATATATTTTATGAAACAATGTAATTTTGTGAGTAAAAAATTATTTAAAAGAAGAGATTAAACCACTAGTTTGAGCAGATATAGTAATGTCCTCTGATTCTAAAATTGATTTTTGAATATTTTCTTCTTTTGAAAATTATTTCAAAAAAGCAGATGTAATTGAGATAGATTCAACACTTTTTGATAAAAATAATAAACCAATCTTGTATGAATTTGTATACCACTCAGAAAATTATCCTTTTTATGAAACTTTTTCTTATGATACTATAAATTCAGATTGATTTGCTGTAGTTGATAAGCTTACTTATGATACTTTTTGAGAATATTTAGAAATATTTTGAAAAAAGATAAAGGTAAAATGAATAATTACAAAAAGACCATTATGAGAAATTTCTATTTACTCAAAT
>CALMDL010000087.1 GCA_937864995.1 uncultured Candidatus Altimarinota bacterium
AAAATGGAATGTAATTAGATATGATAGAAATACACTAAATAAAAATATAGAAGAAGTAATTGATGCTAGATTTGAAAATGGTGAGTTTATGATTGATTCTAGTATAGATGATTTACATGACCCATATTTACTTATAGATATGGATAAAGCTGTTGCTAGAATAAAAAAAGCAAAAGAAAATGATGAAAAAGTAATTATATTTTGAGATTATGATGTTGATTGAGTAACTTCTACTAGTATTTTGATGCATTTTTTCAAAAAAATATGATTACAAGCAAGTTATAGAATTCCACACAGAGTAAAAGATGGTTATGGTATGAAAAGTTATTTTATGGATGAATTATCTCAATTATGAGTTACTTTAATTATAACTGTTGATTGTTGAACTCGTGATATAGAAGTTGTTAAATATGCAAAAACTCTATGAATTGATATTATTATAACTGATCATCATGCTGTACCTGATATCATTCCAACAGAAGCTATTGCAGTTATAAATCCAAAAAGACCTGATTGTAATTATCTATACAAAAATCTTGCTTGAGCTTGAGTTGCTTTTAAACTTATGCAAGCTTTAGCATATGAATATATGTCAAAAGAAGAAGCAAGAGCATATATAATTGAATCAATAGATATTGCAGCAATATGAACTGTAGCTGATTGTATGAGATTGACAGGAGAAAATAGAATTATAGTTATGGAATGACTTAAACAAATCAAAAAAACTAGAAGTTTAGGGCTTAGAAAACTTTTAGAAGATAAACTAAATGACGAACTTGATTGAGATTTATTTTGATTTTTAATTGGTCCTAGAATAAATGCAGCGGGTAGAATGGATAGTGCTTATAAAGCTGTAAACTTAATACTAAATAACACAGATAGTGTATATCAAACATTGAGTGAAATTGAAAAATTAAATGAAGAGAGAAAATATTTAACAAAAGAATTTAGTAATGATGCTATAAATAAAGTAAGCAAAACAGATAATTTACTATTTTATATATCACCAGCAATAGAGCATGGTATTATTTGAATTGTAGCAGGTAGAATAACTGAACAATTTTATAAACCTTGTATTTGTCTAAAAGATGAATGAGATACTCTTGTTGCAAGTTGTAGAAGTCCAGAATATCATTCTATAATTGAAACTCTTGATAATTATAAAGATTATTTTCTTCGTTTTGGTTGACATAAACAAGCTGCTGGATTTTCAATAAGTAAAGAAAAATTTAGTGAATTTAAGACAAAGATTATAAATGAGTTAAATAAAAAAGATTTTAGTAAATATAAAAAAGAACTTAAAATTGATAAAGTTGTTAGATTGGAAGAATTGGGATTTAGTTTTTTAAGTAAAGTAAATAAATATAAACCATTTGGTATTTGAAATGAAAAACCATTATTTCTAGTTGAAAATTTGTCTCCTGAAAAAATTGATTTTATATGAAATGGAAGAGATCATTTGAGATTTACAACAAAACATTGATTTAAGATTTTTGCTTTTTATATGTGAGATTATTATGAAGAAATAAAAAGAAGTAAAAAAAATGTGAGTTTGGTCTTTGATTTGAGTGAAGATACTTGGAATGGAAATAAAAATCTTATGTTAAAAGTAGTTGATATTATTTTAGAATAA
>CALMDL010000088.1 GCA_937864995.1 uncultured Candidatus Altimarinota bacterium
AAAAACTCTATTGCTTCTTGCTCATTTAATCCTTTAATTTTAGAAGCACTTGCTCTATTTACTGCTGTTGCTTCATTTCCTTTAAAATCTTTTAAACTATTTTGTGCTAATTCATCTAATTTTTTTGCTTTCAAATTAAGTTTAAAATCTTCAATTACCTTTGCTTTTGCTTGCTCAAAAGTTAAATTAACAGAAGGGTTCACTTTTGCTAGTTTTACTATATAAAATCTATTATTTTCAAAAAATGGTTTTAAAATCTCTTCTTTTTTTAACTCTTTAATTTTTTGAACATTTTCAGCTGAAAATGGAATTTTATTTTCAGAATAAGTCGCTTTTTTGTCAAAATTATCTTCAGATTTTTTAAGTTTTAAGTAAAGAGTAAGAGCCTCTTTTTTACTAAAATTCTCATCCAAATCTTTTATAATCTCTTCTTTTGCTTCTTCAAAAGATTTTAACTTTCCATCTTCGAATTTATAGTCACTTTTAAACTTGTCAAAATGATTTTTTATATCTTCTTGTGTAGAGTTAGAAGAAGAAATAGGAAGCTCTTTTATCTCTAAATCATAAAAAACTTCACTCTTATATGCATTTTGATTCTCATCAAAATATTTTTTAAGTTCATTTTCATCAACACTATTTACATCAACATCATTCAAAGTCAATATTTTATAAGTAATATCATCTTCTAAAAATAGTAGTTTACTAATATTTTCTATCTCATTTGGAGTTGGTTCTATACTAAAAAGAGCTTGAACTTTTTGAAAAAGTATTGAATTTTTAAGACTAGTTTCAAACTCTTGAGGTGACATTCTATTTTGTTGTAAAACATTTACATATTGGTTTTTGTTGAATTTACCATCTACTTTAAACTCTTCATAATTAATCAACTCTTTTGCAATCTCTTCATCAGTTACCATCAAACCTAAAGAGTTACCATAAGACATAAGAAGATTTTTTTGTAAAAGCTGAGAAAATGCAACATCTTTTAATCTTAATTGCTCTGCTAACTCTTTATT
>CALMDL010000089.1 GCA_937864995.1 uncultured Candidatus Altimarinota bacterium
AATAGCAAGATTCTATTCCTATTTTTTTAGCATTATCTATGAAATCATTTGAACTAATTACATCGTGATCTGTTAATGCTATAAATTGTAATTTTTTTTCATAAGCATCATTTATTATTTCTTCTCCTGAATTTTTTCAGTCTGAAGCTATAGAATGAAAGTGTAGATCAAACATATATCTATATTTAAAAAATAAAATACATATATATAATGTTTATATTTTTAAAAATGTATTTTATTTTATACTTATATGTAATTTTATTTTTTAAAAAGTAAATATTTTCTTTATTTTAAAGTAAAAAATTATATAATTAAAAGTGTAATATATTTTTACATATTTATATGAGTGAACAAATATTGAAAAAAATAGGTTTAAATGAAGAGGAATCAAAAATATATCTTTTTTTAATTTCAAACCCAAAAAAAACTCTTACAGATTTATCAAAAGAGTTATCTATAAATAGACCAAAGCTTTACAAAGTTTTACCTTCTATGCAAGAACAATGACTCATTTCAAAAGTATTAATTTGAAAAAGAATTTATTTTATTGCAGAAAATCCAAAGATATTTAATACTTATTTGGATAATATAAAAAAAGATTTTGAGGATTATATTCCTGTACTTGAAAGTCAATTTTCAAATAATTTTTCTAAGCCAATTTTTAAGCATTTATCATGAAAGGCATGAATTAGAAATATTTTTTTGGATATATGAAACACATTAAATAAGTGAGATGTTTTTTATAGATATAGTTCTAGAAATAATGTTAATAAAACAAGTATTGATAGAAGTGAATATGATAAGTATAAAAAAATAAGAGATGAAAAAAAACTAGAAAGAATGGTTATTACTAATGATTATTTAAATAATTTAAAAGAAAATAAACTTGATAAAGAAGTTGTTATTGTTCCTAAAAATTTTGATATTTTTGAAGATAACATTACAAAGATTATTTATGCAAATAAAGTTGCAATTATAGATTATAATTCAGAAGAGTCATTTATTATAGAGAGTTATATTTTTGCAAATTTTGAAAAAAACTTTCATTTTATAATTTTTATGTGTTTTATCAGATGGATCTACAAATATTTCAGCTTCTG
>CALMDL010000090.1 GCA_937864995.1 uncultured Candidatus Altimarinota bacterium
GAAATTTTTAGAATTTTCTCTACCTTGTCCAAGTTTAGTTTCTCAGTATGAGTAAAATGCTCAAGCTTTTTTAACAACTCAAATTTCAGCTCAAATATCAAGAATTTCTCATAATTTTGATATTCATTCATTAAACATTACATCAAAACTTGCTTCTTTAAATGGAGGAGCAATTTTGTTTTTAATTACTTTTACAGTAGTTTCACTACCCATAACTTCTTTTTCCATTCAAGCTCATGACTCTATTTTACCTTTTCTTCTTATATCTAATCTTTGAGATGCATAAAATTTTAATGCATTACCTCAAGTTGTAGTTTCAGGACTACCAAACATAACTCAAATTTTCATTCTTATTTGATTGATGAAAATAACAGTACAATTAGTTTTATTTATTGATCATG
Source organism: uncultured Candidatus Altimarinota bacterium (assembly GCA_937864995.1). GTDB lineage: Bacteria > Patescibacteriota > Gracilibacteria > BD1-5 > UBA6164 > JABWCI01. Next base: position 402 of record CALMDL010000090.1, read on the forward strand.
TTATTTTTCTAAGTGCTTGACTCATAAGTCTTGCTTGTAATCACATATGAGAATCTCACATTTCTCATTCTATTTCTGCTTTTGGTGTCAGAGCGGCAACAGAGTCAACTATAATTAAATCAACAGCTCATGAATTTACCAATTTTTCAGTTATTTCAAGTGCTTGTTCTCCATAATCTGGTTGAGAAATAAGTAGGTTATCAATATCTACTCAAATTTTTTTAGCATATTCTGGATCAAGAGCATGTTCTGCATCTATAAAAGCTGCTACTCAACCTGCTTTTTGAATTTCTGCTATAGCATGTAATGTAAGAGTAGTTTTACCTGATGATTCTGGTCAGTATATCTCAACAATTCTTCATTTTGCATATCATCCACCTAGTGCTAAATCAAGAGAAAGAGAACCAGAACCAAAAGTTTCTACTTTTTGTTTTGCTCATTCATCTCATAATTTCATAATTGATCATTTCCCAAATTGTTTTTCTATCATTGCTAATGCATTGTTTAAAGCTTCTTGTTTGTTCATAATAATAGAGTTAAAAATAATGTATACTTAATTAGTATATAATGAGTATATATATTTTATATACTTTTGTCAAAACTTTTTTCTATAAATCTTTTATTTTATAGTTTGTTTTAAGTCATTCTTTTGTTCAAATAGCTATATTTGATCCATTACATATTTTACACAAAAATTTATATCCATTTGGATTTGGTCTTTCCGTTTCAACCAATTTTCTACAATCTTTACAATAAAAAGATACATCTCATCTGTCTTCTGAAAAGTATTCTCTTTTATCAAATTCTTCTATATTTACTAAGTCTGAAAAGCTAGACATTTTTTTATAATTTAATTATTAAAATAAACTCATTACTTCTTGTTTTTTTTCTTCGATTTTTATTATTTTATTTTTTTGTAATTCAATAAAACATCTTAAAGTTGCTTCAACATCGACAAGGGCATCATGCGCTCATATAAAATATTCTCAAAACACTTTTTTATGAAGTTCTCATAATTTAGGGTATTTAAATCTATTTCAATTTCATTCTAGTGCACAATAATCTACTGTTGTTTTCATAGTACAGATAACTTGTTTTGGATTAAATTTATATTCAATATTTAATCTTTTTAGTTCAAGTTTAATCATATCAATATCATATTCTATATTGTGTCATATGATAATGTCAGGATTATTTATATATCAAATTATTTCTTCTATTAAATCTTCTATAAATGGAGCATTTTTTACATCAATATCATATATATGATGTACTTGGCTAGCAGCATAGGGAATAGGAGATTTTGGATTTATAAGTATGTTTACTTTTTTTTCTTCTGTAAATTTACCATCTTTTATTTCTCAAAGAATTCAGGCAAATTGTATTATATGTGGTTGAACTTCTAGAGAAGATTCTTTTTTATTTATAAATCAAGTTGTTTCAGTATCAAATACAAATATTTTCATTATTTTTTTATATTATCTAAAATTTTGTGGAGAAATAATTATTCTCATTTTTGCTTTTTATATATTACAAAAATGATGTGTTTTGTAAAGATATAAAATAAAAAAATCCCCCTTTTAGGAGAGACTTTTTATTTTTTTAATTGATAGTAATTTCTACCTACCCTTTCTATAGCTTTTTTATTTTGTAAATTCATATAGATAGTAGTTTGTTTAACATTTCTTATTTTTAGAACTTCTTTAGTAATTTCTTCAGTACTCATTGGTTCTCAAGATTTTTCAAGAATTGAAGTTATAACATCTAGAACTGTACCTGGATTAAATCACCATTCTTTTAGTGCATATATTCATCTTCAAATTAATACGAATTCACTATTTCTAATTAATTCATTATGAATAGTATTAACTTTTACTTTTTCTTCTAGCATTTGAGTAATTTTGTTTGAAATTTCAACAAAATGCATAGGAGTTTTTTCTTTTTTCATTACATAGATTGCTTTATCCTTAAGTGTTTTAGGATTAAGAATTTTCCATTTTGTAAGTCAAACTAAATTTTCTTCTCAATAAACTATATCATCAAATAATTCTAAACTAGAATCAATAAATGTAATAGATAATGGTTTGCTTAATCAGTTTAATACACTTTCAAATAAAGAATTTTTTGTAACTACGTCTTTTTTCTTTTTTAATACTTTTAATGCTTCTTTATAAACATTTTCAATATCTGATTTTGAAATATTTGGCAAATAGAAATATATTTGGCAACCTAATTTTTGTTTAGATTTTTTAATTTCAAAGTCACTTTGAATAATCATTTCTAAAATAGAATGATTTACTTCAGAATCTATAGCTAATTCTTTAATTACATTATTTATTAGTTTGTCTTTTGACATAACACCTCAATGTAATTTTAAAAAATCAATAGCTACACTTTGAATTTTTGTTAATAGAGTAGCTTTAATAATTCTACCTATTTTTTTAATTCAAGAGTCCTCGATTTGTCTTACTCTTTCTCTAGTAATTGACGGCGAAAAAGAATTACCTATATTTTGTAGGGTTTCTTTTTCTCAATTTAATCAAACTCTTCTTTCAATAACATTTTTTTCTTTTTCAGAAAGAGATTTTAGTATATCTTCAAAAGATTTTACTATAATTTTATTATTTAAAACTGCATTGTTCATCTAAATAATTTTAATGTTAATTTTATATAATATATAATTGCTTTTAATAAAAAGTCAAACTTTTTTATTATTTTAAAATGGGAGCTCCATATTATTTTTTTCTTTTATTTTTTCTCTGTTTTGACTAAGTTGCTCTAAAATAATCTCAGAATTGGTTTTTTTAAAGTCTTTTCTTATTAAAAATCATGCAATTAAAATTAATAATCATGCAGTCATTGATAATATTGGTCAATTTCAGTAGACAATATTTTGTCAAAGAGTCGACAATCATATAGCAAAACTTAAAGATATTATACTAAAACTAATACTTATCAGTCATGAATTTATAATAATAAAATGATTTTTAAAGTTTAAATCAGTATATAACTTTAATTTGTCTCTATAAGAATTAGATAGAGTTAATAATATTGGAATTATAAAAATAATTAAAAGTAAATATCATATATTTCATGAAATTGTATTGAATGCTGACCAAGTTATATTATTATCTTTATCTATTACCCAAGGTATAAATAAGCTTATAATTCAAAGTAAGCTTCAAAATACTACAATTTGACTTTTAACTGGTAAGTTTAAATATTTAAATTTAATATTTTTTAAATTGTTTAAAATTATCTTTTTTAGTTCTTTATTTTTTCTGTTCATAATTATTTATTTTGTAAATAATGTAAAAACTTTAATAATATTTGATATTTTTGCAAATACTTTATAATAAATTCAATTAATTTTTATTAATATTTGATGAATAATAAAATTGAAATAAAAAATTCATTTATTGAAGCTACTTTTTTTATTATAAGTTTTGTACTTTCATTTTTTAGGTCAATGCTTCTTTTTTTTAAATCTAAAAAAATTAAAAATAATTTATTTTTTAATTTTTTAGACTTTATATTTAAAAAGTGGCCAAAATATTTTTGGAAAAAACCAAGTTTATATAAATTGTTTTCTTTTCCTTGAAATTTGTTTAATTACTTATTTAAAAAATAAACATGAATTTAAATAAAAAAGCATTTACATTAATTGAAATAATGTTATGAATTGTTATAGTTTCTTTAGTAATAGTTTGATGATTTGAATCTTATACTAGAGTATGATTATGAAAAATCAATTTAATTGAAAAATCAAATATGCAAAAAGATAGTTTTTATTTTAGTGAAAAACTATTTCAAATAATTAAGGAAGGGGGGACTTTAGATTATGAAGAATATTTTAATAGATCAATAGTTTGAACTACATTTTGAAGTTGACATTATGTTACTGAAACAGGGTTTTGAAATTTTTGAAGAAATTGATTTATAAATACAACAACTTATTGAGATTGATTTTACTATTGTATTAGTAAAAACCTAACAAAAATGTCAGCTATATGATGTGTTACTGATTTTAATACAAATATGACTTGAATTGCAGGTGCCACAAGAAATATAAATTATACAGGAATTAGACAAAGATATTGACAATATAGTTTTCAATTTATAGATTATAATGTTAATTTTGATAATGATTTTTGAGATGAAGATTGAGATACACAAGTAATTTGAGATGATGATGATGAATTTTTAGGAGATTGACCTATATCATTTACTGCATGAAGTGATATAAAAGAATTATATCTTATAAGTTGAGATAAAAAAAATAGAACATTAATTAGATGGAATGTTGTTAGAGATTCAGATGCTCCAACTACTAGTCTATGTAATAATAATAATTCATCTCCATTGGTATGAGTAAATTATGATTGATGTAGATGAACTATTGAATTTTTAAAGTTAGAATGATTTGATTGGTGACTTGATCATAATAGTGCGGTAATTGATAATACTCAAAATGATTGAGTTATTGATACTTGGTTAATTAGTAGACAATTTACTTGATGAACAGATATTGTTGCTTGATCTAATTCTAATAATTATTGGAAACCATTATTCCCAACTTGAATTAATGTAACTGATTTTAAAGTTTATCCTTATCCAAATGTAGAATCAAAATATTTTTGGAAAAATTCTTTAGTTTCTTCTAATATTTCACCATATGTAATTTTAAATTTTAAAATCAAACCGTCTTGGGAAACAAGAAATAAATTAAAAAATAGTTGAAGAGAGTTAAATTTTAACACTACGATTAATTTAACGGATATATATAGTAAATAATTTTTATGAAAAAAAATAAAAAAGCATTTAGTTTAATAATAGCTATGGGACTTGTATTAATTACAAGCCTTTTGGCTTTTACAATTTTAGAATTTATTGTACCATTTTGAAAAGATATAAAATGAATAGAAAATTCTACTAAATCTTATTATCAAGCAAATAATTGAATAGAAAGAGGATTATATTTTTTTAAAAAAAGAACAGATTCTCAATCAAGAACAGAACTTACAAGATGATATTCTGTTAATACAGATTATACATTTTCAACAACATCTTCTGGTTTGACTATTCCAGCAGTTTGAAAATGAAATAGTAGTTTCAATAAAGATTGGGATACTTTAAATGTTTCAGATCCAATACAATTACTTATTTGATATTGATTTATAACAAATTTATCAACTTTGAGAATTGATTTTAGAGTGCCAGATTTAAATAATGATTTATTATTATGAGAAACACTTGATTGAACAACAACTCCTATGGTAAATTGGCAATTAATTAGTGAAATTGATACTTTAAATTCATTACCAACAACAGTTTTTACTGCAGATACTGTTAATTGAGGAGATTTACAATTTTCTACATTAAATGGTAAAAAAGTTAGTGATTCTTCTACTGTTACTTTTTCATCTTTTTTTTCTTCTAATAATTGTAATACAAATAAATGTATTTTAAAAATTTCAGTAATAAATGATTTAAAGTCATCATCAAAATTAATCCCATTTTTAGAATGGAAAATTACTACTTGAGCAAATTCATTACCTCTTCGTTATTCTACTATTGAATCAGTTTGAAAAGCAAATTGATTTAGTAAAAATTTACAAATTAGAGTCCCACAAGAGACAGTTTCAGAAGCTTTTGACTTTACCGTATTCCAATAGAAAATGAAAATATCTTCATACTTTTCATTTAAAAATATAAAATTCATTCATTGTATTTAAATACAATTCATTAAAATTTTATATTTTTTCATAAAAATTATTTTGATATTTTTATTTTTTCTTAATTTTAAACAACAAAAAATGAAAATATTTACAATAGAAGAAAATGATGCAAATGGGAGACTTGATAAATTTTTGAAAAAATTATTTCCAAGTGCTAGTATAAGTTTGATTTATAAACTTAATAGAAAAGATAAGATTAAAATCAAATTTGAATGAAGTGAAGGTAAGTTTAAAAAAAGAGATAATGAATATAAACTTCAAGTTTGAGATGAGGTTAAGATATTTTTAAGTGATAGTGAGTATGATTTATTAACAAAATCTACAAAAGCAGTTGTAGAAACTCCATTATGAAAAAATGATAAATTATCAAAAGAAGATATAGTTTTTGAAGATGCTGATTTGCTTGTTTTAAACAAACCATCATGAATAAATGTACATCCTTGAGATCATAAAACAAAAGAAACAAATATTATTGCACAAGTACAAGATTACTTATGAGACAAACTTAATAGTCTTACATTTAAACCTAGTTTAATTCATAGAATTGATAGAGATACAAGTGGTATTTTGCTTATTGCAAAGAAAAAAGATATTTTGGTAAAACTTGTTTGAGATTTCAAAGATCATAAAAAAGTTAGTAAAACATATTTTGCTTTGGTTTTAGGTAGATTATCTAGAAAAGAAGGTACAATTACTAAAAAACTTGAAAGAATTGAAGATGCTCAAAATGAAAATAAAGTTAGAGTTAGTGAAAATGGTTTAACAGCAGTTAGTCATTTTAAATTAATTGAAGAATACAATTTAAATACTCCAGAATGAAATGTAATAATTTCAGCAGTAGAAGTTAGAATTGAAACTTGAAGAATGCATCAAATAAGAGTACATATGGCTAGTATTTGAAATCCAGTTTTGTGAGATAAGGCTTATTGAGATAAAAAAATAAACTCTTATTTGAGTAAAAATTATTCTTTAAGTAGACAAATGTTACATGCATGGAAAATATGATTTTTTCATTATGCTAGAAATAAAGAATTTTCTCTTGAAGCTAGATTAAAGCCTGATATGCAAGAATTTATAGAAAAAATAAAAAGAGCAAAATAGCTCTTTTTTTAGTTGATAAAAAGCAAAATACTTGTATTATTAATAAAATATTTTTTAAAAATCTTATATGATTTGATTTATTTTAAAATTGATGCTTACTAGATGATTATCTATGAAAAGATGGAATAATTT
>CALMDL010000091.1 GCA_937864995.1 uncultured Candidatus Altimarinota bacterium
GAAAATGCAATTTTTTGTAATAATTGTTGAAAAAAATTAAAAAAATAAAAGACCTTTAGGTCTTTTATTTTTTTCTATCTCTTATATATCAAACTAAAAATTCTAATTTTTGAGATTTCAAACTAGAAATTGTAGTCAAACAAACTTCAGCTAATTCATTTAAATATTTTCTTGTTTTTTCAATTCATATAAAATAAACAAATCATTTTTGTTCTCATCATACACTTTTTCCTGTTTCTTCTTTTGTTCATTCAACATCAAGTAAATCATCCTTTACTTGAAAAGCAAGTCATATTTTTTTTCAAAATTCAAGGTACTTTTCTAAACTTCATTTAAAACCTGATAATAAAATTCAACCGAAAACTGAAAACTCTATAAGTGCTCAAGTTTTTTTATTGTGAACTTCAATTAGTTTTTCAAGAGTTAAATCTTTATTATTTTTTTCAAAATGTAAATCAAGTACTTGTCATCAAATCATACCATAAAGTCATACACTTTTTCAAAATTTTTTTATTAATTCTAATCAAACTATTTGATCTTTTAATTCTCCTAGGATTTCAAAAGCAAGTGAATTTAATAAATCTCAAACCAAAATTCAATTTGCTTCTCAATATTTTTTCCAAGTTGTTAATTCTCATCTTCTAAATGAGTCATTATCCATAGCTGGTAGGTCGTCATGAACCAAACTATAACTATGAAGAAACTCTAAAGCAATACAAAATTTTAAAATATCATGAATTTCATCTTTTGATTCTAAATCTAAATCAACTAATGTTTTATTTGAAAAAAGTAAATAAAATTCCAAAGCAAGTATACTTCTGATTCTTTTACCTCAAGCAACACTATAATAAATAGATTCTTTAAAATCATTTAAAATCTCATTTTCATTTTCTAAAAAATATATATCTAGATAATCTTTTATAGAATCTTCTATTTTTTGTTTGTATTCATTATACCAAGATGGAAGCATTTTTTTAATATCTTATTATTTAAATTATTTTCAAAAATTTCTTTTAGAATTTAGAAAAAATTCTATCACTTTATCAAGTTCTTTTTCATCAAATTCTGGCCATTTTTTAGGAGTAAAATAATACTCACTATATTCACTATCAAAAAGTAAAAAACCAGAATGTCTTATATCTCAACCAGTTCTAACAATCACATCAGCATTTGGAAAATTAGCAGTATCTAAATATGATCTAAACTTCTCTTTTGTTATTTCATCAGGATCAAGTCAATCTCTAATTATTTTTTTTGTAGCTCTAATTATTTCATCTTGTCATCAATATACAAGTGCTAAAACAAGAGTAATTCATGAATTATTTTTTGTATTATCTTTTACTCTTTGTAATATTTTTTGAGACTCAAGTGGTAGTTCATCTATATTTCAAATAGTTTCAAATTTAAGATTTTCTTTAAGCATATCTCACAAAAAACTCTCTATATTATTTATAAGTTTAATTATACCTTCTACTTCTTCAGGCGGTCTTTTTTTAAGATTATCAGTTGATAAAGCCCAAAGAGTTATA
>CALMDL010000092.1 GCA_937864995.1 uncultured Candidatus Altimarinota bacterium
ATTTGAGTTGAGATTTACATGATTGAAAATGTGATGCAATTGTTGAAGATGTAGTAGAGGATGAAGTAAGTGAAGAAGAAATAGATAGGGAACTCAATGAAGTGTTTCAATGAATTGATTTAGAAAAAATAGAAGATGAAAATTATATAAATAGTTTAATAATTTGATATGTAGAAAATAATTCAAATATATGAATAGCTAGTAGTGAAGAAAATATAGAAATAAATAATATACTAGAAGATTATTCAGAATATAGATATAATAAATCGTGGGAAGAATTTTCAAAATCATTTACTAATTTAATGATATTAAATAATCCATGATTAGAGAATTATAGAGAAAAAATAGAGTTAAATATACTTAATAATGTTAAAAATAGCACATATAATAAATATTCAAAAAATCACCCTGATATAAATGAGGCATTATTAACAAATATAAATAATAACTTAACACCAAAAATTAAGTCAAAACAAATATTAAATAGTAAATTATATTTAACAAAGAGACAAGAAGAAATAAATTTTTTGATTTGATTGAGAAATTGATTATCATATACAATAGATAAAAGTATAGAAGAATATTGGATAAATAATCCAGAAGAATTAGAACAAAGGCAAAAGGAAAAATTAGAAGAATTAGTAGACTCATTATGATTAAAGAATACATGAGAGGCATGGTGAGCAATAGCAATTAGTATAGAGGCAGAAATAACAAATAATCCTTTTTTAGAAGAAGTAGCAAAAGAATCATTAATAAAAGAACTTAAAGAAATAACACAGGAATATACTAGTATAGAATGACTTTTATTAAAAAAATGGAGATTTATTAAAAGATTAGTAGGTTTTGGTGAAAAAATTTGAAAGTATCATGCTGTTTTAAAAGATTGATATTACTATGTAAATTGATTAAAATTTAGTAAATATTATTATGAAAAGTTATGGTGAGTTTGATGAAGAAAAGCACCATGATTAATTGCATGAGAAATATTAGCATGATCAAAAAATAAATTACCAGATATTAAAGATTGATTTTTCAGATATGAATATGGTTGATGGGAATTAATTTTTAACCCAACAACTAAAGAAGTATGGCATTTACAACAATTAAAATAAATTATTATGAAAGATATTCAAGAAAAAGTTGATTTTATGAAAAAAAATATTTATTTAATAGAAGATTTTTCTAGAGATATATTATTTTCTTTAGAAAAAATTATTACTGAGATTAGATATGAAACTGATACTGATAAAATAAATAGCAAATTTGAATTATTGCAAAGTATTTTAATCTATTTAGAACAGATTTTATGGATAGATACTATTAATTTTAATAAAAAATTATACAAAATAGCTAGAGATTTTGATAGAATAGATGATTTAGATACTAGAATGTATTTAACAAAAAAAATAAAAGAATGATTATATGAATAATTTTAAAATAAAAGTTAGATTTTTATCTAACTTTTATTTTAAGTAGTAGATAAATATGGAAATACATGAAGAGTAAAAGTAACAATAGAAGATAAA
>CALMDL010000093.1 GCA_937864995.1 uncultured Candidatus Altimarinota bacterium
TCATGGTTCACATGGTAGTCATGGTTCACATGGTAGTCATGGTTCACATGGTAGTAGACGGTAAAATATTTTTAAAAATTATAAAAAATGTTTGAATTACAAAATTTACATATAGTTGTATATTTAAGCTATGATTGTAATTTAAGATGTTCTTATTGTGTTATAAATTTTGATAAGTTTGTTATAAATGATTCTACAATAGATAGTATTATTTGATTTATAATTAAAAATCATTCTAAATTTAAAAATATTTTTGTTGAATTTATATGATGAGAACCTTTATTACAAAGAGATAAAATTTTAAAATTTATCTCTTTTAATGCTTTTCCTTCTAATATTAAATTTCAAATAACAACAAATTGAACTATTATAGATGATCATATTTATAATAGTTTTATTGTTAATATAGATAAAGTAAATCTTAGTTTTAATGAAAATTATTTTATTAATAACAAATTATTTATTAAAATTTCAGGTATTATAAAGGATAAAAATAATATAAATATAAATTTCATTTATGATCCAAAAAGAAAATTAGAAGATATAATAAATAATTTTTTATTTATTATTAAACAATGATATAAATCAATAAATATATTACCAATTGTTTTAGTTCATAAATATACAAAAAATGACTTTGAACAATTAATATCATTTATAAATTATGTTTTCAAATTTAAAAATATATTAAATATTGAATTTATTTATTATATTCAAGAAAAAAATAATCATTTTGAATTTACTATTAATCCAGATTGATCAATTTTAGGTGATAATATGTGAACAGCAGAACAATTTTTTGAAGTTAAAAATATACTAAATAAGTCAATTTGAAATATAAGTGAATTATCTTTGGAAGATATTTATGAAAAATTAAGAAATTATAGTTATATAAATTATTTAAAAAATATTTCTTTAAATTGAAATGTAACACAAGACTATGAAAATTTATTGTTTTTATCTAATCTATTAAAAAAATATAATGATAAAATATCCTTTAGAAATAGAGTTGACTAATTATTGTTCACTAAAATGTATTTCTTGTGTATCAAGAGACTTAAACAATAGATGATTTTTATCTGAAAATCATTTTGAGTTAATTATTAATTTTATTATTAATAACTCTAATAATATAGATTTTATTGCTATTGCATGATTAGGTGACACTTTTATGCACCCTAAAATTATGTTATATTTAGATAAGCTTTTAGTGTTAAAAGATTTAAATATTCCTATTTTAATACCAACAAAATGAAATACATTAACTGAAGATATAATAAAAAAAATTGTTGAATTAAAAAATAAAGGATTAAATATAAATATACAATTATGAATATTTTCATTAAAAGAAGATGTTACAAATTTTATGGCAGGACTTTATGATAAAAAAATAGATTGTTTTTCTTTTAATTATTTTGAGAAATTTAAAATAACTATAAAAAATTTGAAAAGTTACAAGTTAGATTTTTCTATAGAATTATTACTTACTAAATTTTCTGAAAATGAAATTGATTCTTTTCATAAATTTTGTAAAAAGCTTGAAGTTGATTGAGTTATTCATAGATTACATAATTTTTGATGAAAATTAAAAACATATAATTCACTTTATTCATCAAAAAAATTTGAAACTAGATGTGCATGAGTTAATTTAAAGGAAGAGGAATCAGAATATTATGGAGATATTTGTTGATTTTATCCATTTATAAATAATGAATGAAATTTTTTTCCTTGATCATTTTGTACTCATTATAATTTATGAAACATAGAAAAATTCACTTGAACTTTTCAAGATATTATTGATAAATGTTATAATACTATTGATATGAATAATGATTTTTGTAAATTTTGTAGTGATAATTTTAATGCTTTAAATTTAAAAAATAATGAATAATAGAAAAATAATTATTGATCTTATTATGACAAATAGTTGTAATAGAAGGTGTGATTATTGTCCTATAAATTTTGATAACAAGTTGTTAACAAAAGAAAATATAGATTATTTAATAAATTTTTTAGATAATAATATAGATAGTTATGATTCTTGCACTATAAATTTTTTTTGATGAGAGCCATTATTAAACTTTGAAAATATTAAATATTTTATTGAAAGAAATAATAATAATAAAATTAATTATACTATTTGAACTAATTGACTCCTTTTAACTGAGGATATCATAAATTTTTTTGTCATAAATAAAGTTCAAATATTTTTAACATTTCATGCTGATATTAATAAAACTTATAAAAAATTATTAGAAAAAAGTTTTTTAAAAAAAGCATTAGATTTAATACAAATTAATTTTATTGCAAGTCCAAAAAACATGGATTTTCTATATGAAAAAATTGATTTAGCAGTTGATTTCGGATTTAAAAATATAAATATTATTCCTGTTATGTTAACTATTGAATGGGATAAGTCTAGTTTAATAAATTTAACTAAATTTATTAATTATGTTGATAATAATTATATATTTTCTAATAATTTTAGTTATCTAAAAATATGAAAATATTCATATTTTGATGGTGTTCCAAAAGAAATTGGTTTTGTTATTGATACTAATTTAAATATATATCAAGATTCAAGTGATGAATTATATATTTGAAAACAATTTAAATCATTATGAAAAGAAATAATTGATAGAGTAGAAAATATCTCATTATTATGAAATATTAAAGATTTTGATTTTAATTATTTTATTTCAAAATATGACATAAAAAGTATTGTTAATTTATTATATAGTTTCCCAGAAAAATTAGGATATTTAAAAACATATGCAGTTATTTATAGAATTATGAATAAAAATGTTAATGATAGGGATATTATGACGTGAAATATATATAATTTCTTTGTGAAGAAATAAATTATTTTTTTAATTATATTAAAAATTAAAAATGAAAAAATATATTGATAAACCTTATAAATATCCTATTGATATAGAACTTACTTCAAGGTGTATGCTTGATTGTATTTGATGCATCCATTGAAAGAGAAAAGATATATGAGATATGTCATTGGAAACTTTTAGAAAAGTATTAAATTTTATTTCTTTAAATAAAGAAAATATTAATTATATTGCACTTGCTTGAATTTGAGAATCACTATTAAATAAAGATATTTTATTATTTTTAGATGAATTAAAAAATTTCAAGTGAATGTGGTTTATTATACCAACAAAATGATGAAATTTGTTAACAGATGGTATAATAAAAAAAATACAAGAATTAAGAGATTCTTGAGTAAATATAACATTACAATTATGATTATATTCTCTTAGAAGAGAAGTTATTAAGAAAATGTATGGTGTTAATAATAATAGTAGTATTGATTACTATGATACATTGATGGACTCTATTAAAAGAATGAAGAAACATAGATTTGATTTTTGTATGGAATTACTATTAACTAAATATTCTATTAAAGAAGTAGCATCTTATAAAAAGTTTTGTGAGATATTAGAAGTAGATTTTGTTATACATAGACTTCATAATTTCTGATGAAAATTAGATAATTATGAAAAATTATATGTAAAGTGAGAAACAGATCCTTTTTATAATTATAATTGAATGTGTTGATTCAAACCATTTTTTAATTGGGAAGGTAAAGTATTTCCATGATCATTGTGTATGCATTATGAATTATGAAATATAGATGATTATAATCATAAAGATTGAATGGTAAAATTATTAAACAATTGCTATGATATAATTAATTTAAAAAATAAATTTTGTTCAAAGTGTGATGAAAACTTATTAAATGTAAGAACTAAAATTATTGAATCTAAAAAATAATTAACTATGAAAATATATATAAAAAATTTACATAAAAACAAAATTAATTTTATTTTAGATAAAATTAATTTTATTGATAACTATTTGGAGGCTGATAAGTATAATTTATCACAATTTATTTTTTTGAATGAGAAAATTATTTATAAAACTATATATATAAGTAAAATATGAGATATATATTGTTTTGATCTAGATATTATATGAAACAAGTTTAAAAAATATTTTTATATTTGAAATGTAAGTGATAATGATATTTGATATAGAGTTAAGTACTTTTTTGATAATTTATATTGAATAGCACTTAAGACTTTATCATGTTTTTCAAAAATTGTAAAAATTGATAAAAAAATGATTTTGTCACTAGAAAAAATAAGTTCTAAAGAATTTATTTCTTCTAGTTATTTAGATAATAAAATTATATTAAATGATTTTTTTATACCAAATTATTTGGATGTAAATGATAAATTATTTAATATATATAAAATTTTAAATAAAAAATTAAAAGAATGAAGTAATATATTTTTTCAAGATTTTATTTTATCATTAGTAAATGAAAAGTATTGGATTAATTCTTTATTTTTTCTTAATTCTAATTTAAAATTTAAAGTAGTAAATTTTTTTAATAAGTATGATGAAATAATATCATTACAAATACCTGTTGCAAGATCAAAATTTTTGGAAGATTTATTTGAAAGTTTATTATTACAAACTGATAAAAACTTTAAAATAACTATTTGAATTGATTGATATGATGAAAAACAAAAAATAGATATAATAAAAATATGTAAAAAATATAAAAATAAATTTGAAAAATTTAATTATTTTGTAAATAAAAAAAATTTATGAGTTTGAAAAACTAGATGGAAATTAATGAAAAAAGATTATAACTCAAAATATGTAATTTTTTTAGATGATGATGTATTTTTAGATTACAAAGCAATTGAAAATTTATATAAAAATATATTTTCTTATAAAAATATGTGAATTTATTCAATTGAAAATGTTGATGTAAGATATGATACGGATTATAAGGAATCTATTTTTATGAAATCATGATTTTCTCAACCAGGTGTTTTTACTAATAGAAATATTATAAATAGATTGCCAATTTATGTTAGTCAAGAAGAAACTCCAATAATATTTGATAGATTTTACAGAGATCTACTTGATTTAAAATATCATAAAAGTTTTGATAAATGTTCACTCGATTTGTTTTATAATAGAACTTTGGAAATTATTTGTTGAAATATTAATATTAACTGAATTTATCAATTTAATAGAGTATGACATAGATTTCATCAAACAAAAGAGAAATGATTTTTGTTAAAGGAATATGAATACAATTTATATATTTTAGATAAAGTTACATCATTAACTAATAAAAATAAAACTTATGATGTTTTAATTAAAGCTCAAACTTTAAAACAAGATGAATTATTTGATAATTAATAAATATGTTTAATGGTAAAATAATCTTTGTTACATGATGAACATGAACATGGTGACAAGCAATAATAAAATATTTGCTTGTAAATTATGATATTAAAAAAATAATTGTTTTTTCAAGAAATGAAGATAAGCAGGTATTAATGGAAAAAGATATTAATAGTAAAAAATTAACTTTTATATTATGAGATATAAGAAATAAAGAACAGTTACTTAAATTTTCAAAATGAGTAGATTATGTTATACATTTAGCTGCATTAAAACATATTTATAAATGTAGTGAAAATTCAGATGAAGCTATTTCTATAAATATTGTATGAACTCAAAACTTGATAGATGTATGTATTGAAAATAAGATAAAAAAATGTTTATATATTTCTACTGATAAAGCTGTAGAGCCTTATAATTTATATTGAAATACTAAAGCTATTTGAGAAAAAATTATAATTTGAGCAAATAGTTATTCATACAATAATTGAATTTGTAAATTTTTTGTTTTGAGAGCTTGAAATATAATTTGAAGTAATTGAAGTGTTTTTAGAATTTTTGCAAATCAAATTAAGTCAGGGGTACCTATAACTATTACAAATATTGATATGAAGAGGTTTTATGTAAAAATATCTGATGTTGTAAAGCTTATAGAATTGAGTTTTAAAATTACTAAATGATGAGAAATATTTGTTCTTAAATGAAAAGTATTAAGTTTAAAAGAAGTTTTGGATTTGGTTATTGATATTTTTAAATTGAAAAATTATAAAACAATAAAAATATGATCAAAGACTTGAGAGAAAAAAGATGAAGTTTTAATTTCATCTAAAGAAATTGAAAACACATTTGATTATAAATGAAAATATTTTATTATTAGTGATAATAGTTATTATAATAAAAACTTAAAAAAAGTTGACTTTATATCTTACTCTACTGATTTTGATATTGATTATTGAACATTAGAAGAAATTAAAGACGAGTTATTAATAATATTTAACAAATAATATGAATAAAAAAATACTTATTGTAATTGCTCATCCTGATGATGAAATACTTTGAGTTTGATGAACTATCCAAAAATACATATTGGATGGTTTTATTGTAGATATTTTTTTATTATCAAGTCTTTGAAATGCAAGATGAAAAAATGAAGATAATAGATTAATAGATTTTAAAAATGTTTGTGATAAACTTTGAATAAATGAAATATTTTATGAAAATTATCCAGATACTAGTTTTGATACAATTAAATTTTTGGACATAGTAAAATCAATAGAAAATATTTTAGATAAATCAAAACCAAATATTATATTTACTCATTATTATAATGATTTAAATATAGATCATTGTATTACTTCAAAAGCTTTAATTACAGCTGCAAGGCCTATAGAAAAAAATAATTTTATAAAAAAAATTTTTTTATTTGAAGTACCATCTTCAACTGAATTATCTATATGAGAAAAATTTATTCCAAATTATTATGTTGATATCACTAATTATATAGAAAAAAAATTGGAACTTTTTACTATTTATGACTCTGAAAATAGAGAATATCCTCATCCCAGAAGTTTGATTTGATTAAAAACACATGCAATATATAGGTGAATGGAGTCTTGATTAAATTATGCTGAAGGGTTTATTTTATATAGAGCAATTAATTAATTATTAAATAATTTTAAGTTATGAAATTTAAAAATAAAGTAGTTTTAATTACTTGAGCTAGTAAATGAATATGAAGAGCTACAGCATTATATTTTTGAAAAGAATGAGCTAGTGTTGTAGTTAATTATTTAAACTCTGAAGAAAATGCATTCAAAGTTGTTGATGCTATTAAAAAAATGTGATCAAATTCTATCGCAATTAAATGAGATGTATCTGATGAAAATCAAGTTATAAACATGGTTAATGAGTCAATAAAAATATTTTTAAAAATATATATATTTATTAATAATGCATGAATAATAATTAGT
>CALMDL010000094.1 GCA_937864995.1 uncultured Candidatus Altimarinota bacterium
TTAAAATATTAGACATTGTATTATAATATAAAAATTGTTTAGGGTATTTTGACATAGTATAGAATTACAATTTAATAATTTTATTATAATAATATTATTACAAATAAAAATATATTATATATTATTATTTGTTCTAATTTCTTTAGCTTATTACAAATTATCTTTCTCTTAGCTTACTCAATACAAAAGCTTTTGTTCTTTTGTAAGCTTATTTAATATTTTTTCACTTCATTCATACTCACTTGAATAAAAGGCGAATAATCATTTTGCAATTCTCAAAGGTATTGTTATAATAAAATTATGGAGTTGTTCAAAATGTGTTTTATTACTCCACCATTTTTCGCTAAAGCTACAAATGGCACAGCCATTCTTCTTTTGTGAAAATTAAAACAACAACAAAAATTACAAGTCTCTCCAAAAAATTCCATTACATATTTATAACATATGTTATGTTTTTTCGGGAGACTTTTTTTAAAAATAAAACTATTTTTGAGTGTATTTAAATCTTTTTGAATATATAAAAAAGTGGTTTTAATAGAAATAATTTATTATTTTAAAGTAATATTAAAATATGAGTAAGGTTTCGATTAGATTTTTCGATGATAGGGAAGTTAGAGCTATTTGGGATGAGCAAAATTCTAAATGGTGGTATTCTATTATTGATATAATATCTATTTTAACAGATAGTAAATCTCCAAGAAAATATTGGAGTGTTATGAAAACAAGATTAAAAAAAGAATGAAATCAGTTGACTACAAAATGTAGCCAACTGAAATTGGAATCTTCAGATGGAAAAAAATATGCTACAGATTGTTTTTCTCAAGATGATATTTTAGAGGTTATTAAGCTCATTCCGTGAAAAAACTCTATAAAATTTCTTGATTGGTTTACTTATAATGATAATAGTATTGACTGACAAAGTAAACTAAAAGCATATAATTTGTTTGAAAGTAATTTAATCAATGAATTTGAAATTGGTACATCAAAATGATTACAACAAATACATGCATATCTTTTTGGTTGACTTTATGATTTTGCTTGAAAAATCAGACAAAAAAATATCTCAAAATGAGGTTTTAGATTTGCAAGTGCAGAGTTTTTAGAAGATACTCTAAAAGATATAGAAAAAATGCCAGAAAATACATTTGAAGAGATCATAAATAAATATATAGAGATGAATATCGCTCATCTATTTATGGAATGAAATGGAAGAAGTGCAAGGATTTGGCTTGATCTGATTTTCAAAAAACAACTAAAAAAATGTGTTGATTGGAGTCAAATAAGTAAAAATGACTATATGAAAGCGATGATAGAAAGTCCTAAAAATACTGATAATATAACAAACTTGATAAAAAATGCATTAACTCCAGAAATACATAGTCGTGAAATGTATATGAAATGAATTGATTATAGTTATTATTATGAAGAAGAATAAAAAGCATTTATTTTAAATGTTTTTGAATATATAAAAAAATGGTTTTAATAGAATTAATTTTTAAATTATTAAATTATTATGGTAAAAGAAAAAAAAGAAATATCAATAGAGGAAAAATTATGGCAATCAGCAAATAAACTTCGTTGATCTGTTGAATCTTCAGAATATAAGCATGTGGTTTTATGACTTATTTTTCTAAAATTTGCAAGTGATAAATTTGAAGAAAGAAGACAAGAACTTATTGCTGAATGAAAAGAAAAATATATAGAAATGACAGAGTTTTATACTATGAAAAATGTATTTTATCTTCCAGAAATTTCTCGTTGGAGCTACTTAATAGAAAACTCAAAACAAGCTGATATTT
>CALMDL010000095.1 GCA_937864995.1 uncultured Candidatus Altimarinota bacterium
ATTCATCTAATTCAAGTTCTCTAACAACAGTTAATTTTGATGTTCTAACTTTACATCAACATTCTTTTATTTTCATAATTCATTAAAAGTTAATAAGTGTATTCTATTTTTAATTGAGTGTTCTAGTTTTTCTACTTCTTGTGTATAGAATTGTCTAGCATGATGATTTAATCATTTTCTAGATAGTTTTAATCTAGCATCACTTAACTTATCTTTTTCTATTTCTAGTTTTTCTTGATCAGAATATTCTTCTCAGTTTATTTTTTTATATGACATTGTTTATAAAGGTTAAGGTATATTGATTTTGTTAATGGTGTACTCACAAAAATTAGTTTTTCTTTTTTTACTTCAAATTTTGGATCTATTTTTGACATATTATTTTAAATTAATATTTAAATTTTTATCAAATGCTTTTATATATAGTTCTTCTGATAAATATTCTCAATTATATTTAATTTTACATCAACCATAAAAACTATGAATTGAATTATTATATTTTTCTTCACAAATTCTTTTGTCTATAAAGACAAACATATATGCTAATGATATTATAAAAAATATAATAAATAATATTTCAAGAAATGCACATATAATATCTAGTTTGTTTTGTTTCATAATTGAATTATTGTAAAGAAATAAAAACTTTTTTATGTTTAAAAGTTCATAAACATAATTGTATTCATGTACTAGTCATATTTAATAGATCTGATTCTAAAAATCAAATAATATCATCATAGCTAGGATTATCTCTGTCTTCAAGCTCACAAATTTTATCATCTTTTTTATCAATTTGCTCTTGCATGTATTCAATTTTTTCATCTTTTGAATCAAGTTGTTTTTGAAAAATACTTTTTTCAACTTCTAATTCTTGTATTTTATTTTCAAGTTCTAATATTTTTTCATCCATTTTGTTGTCTTAAAGAATAAATCCATCATTGCAATACCTTTATTGCATGTTTTTTAGCATAGTATTTTGCCCTTCCTGGTGTTTTATTTAGTTCTTGCTGGTATTTCTCTTCTATTTGTTTATAAGTATAGTTAGAAGCTAAATAAATAGCTTTTATGAGTGATGTTTTTGTAGATTTTATATTAAATAATTATAAAATTATTAATAAATTCTTTTATTTTCATTCTCACACTAGTTTGCACACTAGAAAAATATTCTAGTCTATTGCAAGAAACTTCAATAGGTTTATTTCAGTCATATAATCAAATAAGATTATATTTTCAGCCACCTGTAAAAAAGTTTGTGTCTGGTCAAGTATATAATACCTTTGTATTTAATTTGATACTTAATTGCATAGTTTAGAAAGGATTAATTATAAAAATATTCTATTGCCGAGTGAGTGTAAAAATAAATAGTTTTATATTTATAAAATGAAAAATCGTTTGGATATAAATCAAATTGTTTTTTGTTTTCTACATAGTCAATAGGAATAAAATCACAATTTTTAAAAAATGTTTCCTTAGTTATCTCTTTTGCATTATCAATTATACAAGATAATTTATCTATTGTTTTAAATGGATTTGTAACACAACTTCATATATATTGCTTTTTCATAATTATGTTTTATAAATTAAAATCTTTTTAGTTTTTTATGATAATCAAAAAGTAATTGGAAGTGCTTGGATAGAAAGTACCAA
>CALMDL010000096.1 GCA_937864995.1 uncultured Candidatus Altimarinota bacterium
TATATATCTACTTCATTTAAATTGTTCTCAAGCTCAAAGATTTTTTAAACTTCATTTTAAAGATAAAGCTTTATCTAAAATGTATAAATCAGTATGACTTTCATTTTGACCACTTTCCCAAGAATTAGTTTGAGTAAGTATTCTAAAATCAGTTTTATATTCATCCATACTATATTGAGTCAATGGAGTTCATGGAATTATTGTAGAATCTTGATAAGTAACTTTCATTCAAGCTACATTTAATTTGTGTAAAAGTGTATTTGAACCTCTAGAAAACCAAGGAGCAAAACATCTAGCATTCATAGGACAAGCAAAATCATAACTTTGATACATATTTGAAGTCATATATAAATTATCTAAACTCATATATATTTGATTATTACTTCAAGCAATAACTGAAGTTTCTACTTTTTTACTTGTATCTTTTGTATCAATAACTGAAATTACATTATAACTTGGATTAAAGTCATATTGTTTTATTGTTTCTTCATCAGGTAAAACATAACTTATTTTAGTACAATCAGCAACATTTCAAGAAGTTACATTATATGGAGCTACTGATCATTTTACTTTTAAATTTTGTTTTGCTTTAATAGAAGTTTTAGAAATATCTATTTTTTGTGGCATAATATCTGATACAGAAAAATCTATATCATCTTCACTTTTAAAAGTATAATAAGGAATATTAAAATAATTATTAGAAATTACATATATATAATCACCTATTTTTCTTGATTGAGTTAAACTTCAATCAGTAATATATAATTTATCTAATTTTGGTGCCTTTACATCTGCTATATTAAAAACTATAACATATGTTTTATCATTTCTATTTATATAATATCATTTAGAAGAATAATCTTGATTTGAATATCCACTTGATAATATAGTAAGAGTATTATTTCCTAAATATAAAATAGGAGAATAAAAAGTTTTTGGAACTTTTATTTTTTTTACTATTTCTTTTGTTTCAACTCAAACTATATAAACATAACTATCACTATCATTAAAGTAATATATATATTTACCATCTGTTTTTATAATATCTGATTCATCAACTCAAGCTACTTGATTATTAGTTTGTGAAAAATCAGGTGTTGCAGGAGAACCTGTTGCTTGATCAGCAACAACATTTGAAGTTTCCATTACTGCTTCAGATTTTTCCATAGATCATAACATAACATCATCTAACATCATTGGATATCTATAATAATTTTGCTTATTATTTTTCCAATAATCTTTGATATAATCACCCATTACATCTTCCATATTTTGACAACTCTCAAATGATTTTAATTTAAAATCTGTATTAAGAGTTTTTACTTTTTGAGCATCCAATTCTGCTTCAATTGAATTATCCTCTAATGCTGCATATGTAGGAGCAAAAGCAAACAAGCTCGTACATAATAATAAAAAAGATTTTTTCATAATTTTTTTATTAAAAAATAAAATACTACAATTATAAAAACGATATTTAAATAAAAAAGTGACAAAAAAGCATAAAATTTATATTAAATTTTATGCTTTTATTTTATTTTATTTCTTTAAATTCACAAACTCAATTTACATATTTACTTGATAAACATTCTTTTTTATCTACTCTACAAATTTTTTCATCTCATGCTTCATAAATTGTTCACATATTGTTTTTACAAAAATCTTCAAATCAAATAACTTCATCCATCATTTCAAAAGTAGCAAAAGAAGCTGAATCTTCCATAATTATAGGAGAAGAATCTC
>CALMDL010000097.1 GCA_937864995.1 uncultured Candidatus Altimarinota bacterium
ATTAATTATAAAGAAAGTGATTAAACTAATAATTGCCTGAATTATATGAGGATTTATGTGACCTTACCAACTATATAAGATGAAAAAAAGAATAAAAAAGATTGATATTAGTTTACTTAATTTAAATAACAATAATTAATTTTATATTTTTAACTTTTTGATTATGAAAAAAATAATTTTAATTTCATTATTTATAATGACATTTCTTGTTATAAATAATACAAATGCCAATAATGATTGTAACAATTTAAAAAATTCTTTAAATGATTTATCAACTACTTATTCACAAGATTGAAATAGTGTTGCATATATAAAACCAAAGAATTGAAAATATGTAGTAGTTAAAGATTGAGTTGAATCAAAAGAATACAATACTATATATGATGTATTATATTCATCAGATTGAAAAAGTTTTGCTTTCAGAGCGAGTGTATGAGACTTCTTTGATTTTAAATCAATTATAGTTAAGGATTGAGTTGAAATAGATAAATATGATAATGTTTCAAATCAAATATATTCACCTGATTGAAAAAGTTTTGCATTTATCGCAAAGAAAAATTGAAAATATATTGTTGTAAAAGATTGAATTGAATCAAAAGAATATGATGAAGTTTGATATAAAAATATTATAACTTTATGATTTTGATTAAATTGAAAAGATTTTTGATTTATTGCAAAGAAAAATGGTAAATGGTTTGTTGTCAAAAATTGAATTGAATGAAAAAGTTTTGATGACAATAGTATATCTAATGAAATTTTTTCACCTAATTGAATAAGTTCTTCATTTATTGCAGAAAGAAATTGAAAGAGTATAGGTATTACTGATTGGAATGAAAGTAAAGATTATGATTATATTTCAAGCAATCCAAGTCTATGATCAACTTCAGTTTTAAAACCTAAATATATAGATGATAAAACTTTTATTTTTATTGCATGAAAGAACTCAAAAAAAGTTATGGTTATAAATTGAGTTGAATGAAAAGAATATGATGATATAAATTATCCTTTGTTTTATAAAGATAGT
>CALMDL010000098.1 GCA_937864995.1 uncultured Candidatus Altimarinota bacterium
GATTTTTTATTAACTACTATTATAATTTATTTAGTATTATTTTATCCAACGCTTATTATTGACTATAAAAGAGTAAAAGATTCAAATTTAAGTATTTATATCTTTTATGTTTTGTTTTTTATTTCTATAATATTAATAATATATTATTATTTCTCTTATCTAAATATAATTGAGTATAATATTAATATAGATAATTCTTTATCTGGTTTAGCTTTTATTTTAAATTTACCTTTATTTATTGTTTCATCAAAAAATGATTTATCTAATATTAAATTGAGTCATGAATTTTCAAATATAAATTCTAATAATACTGACATAATAAAATTTTTTCCAGTTAATAATACTAAATTTATTTTATTATCTATAACTACGTTAGGATTATACAATATTTATTGGTTTTACAATAACTTTAAATATGTTAAATCAAATTTTGATGATTCAAAAAAAATTATGCCTTTTTTTCGAGCATTATTTTCACCAATTACATCATATTTTTTATTTAAAAAAATATTCATTTTAGAAAAGAAAGAATATTCTTGATTTATAGCATCTTTATATTTTTTTATAACTGCTTTATGAAATAATAATTATTATATATTTGCAACTATATGATTATTTTCTTGATTATCTTTATTACCAGTTGTTAATTATATAAATAAACTAAATGATTATAAAAATAATAAAGTTTTGGTAACTGATAAAAATTTTAATTTTAATAAAATTAATTATTTGATATTACTTATATTTACTCCATTATTTATTTATATATTATCTAGTACACTATACATTATACCAAATTTAAATAATATAAAATGAAATGAATTATGGTTTTGGCAAGAAAAATATTTAGAAAATATTCTGAATTGAGATAAAATAAAATATTTTTATACTAATGAACTCTTTAATTTCAAAAGAGCATGAGTTATAATATGAGATAAATCAATATTAATATATTCAAATTCTGATATAAATTTTCCTATTCGTAATGTTATTCAATATAATGATATAAAATCAATTGATTTTGATTCCTGATATATTGAACCTAATGATAATAACTTAGCTGGATTCTATATTGTAATAGGTGATTGAGTATATAATAAACAAATAAAAGAATATATTTTAAGTAAAATAGAATAAAATAAATGATATTATTCTCTTGGAGATTCAAAAGAAATAATTGAAAAATATTGAAGAAGTTTTTTCACAAAAATTAATGAATAACTTTTGTTTACTAAAATTTGCAAAAAAAAAGCTTTTTATATTATTATATATATGAGTCATAGCAACGGTGTAAAGTT
>CALMDL010000099.1 GCA_937864995.1 uncultured Candidatus Altimarinota bacterium
ATCTTCAAGTACTTTTTTACAAGGAGTTAAAGATTTTTCAACTAAATCAGCAATTAATTCTTCAAATTTTGTTCTAGTAATTGTCATCATTAAGTTTTTTGGACCACTAGAATCAACAGTTATATAAGGTAGGTTTATATCATAACTAGTTGTACTTGATAATTCTTTTTTAGCTTTTTCTGCTTCATCTCTTACTCTTTGAAGAGCCATTGGATCATTTCTTAAATCAATTGCTTGTTCTTTTCTAAATTCATCAATTATATAGTCAGTTATTTTTTTATCAAAATCATCTCAACCTAGGTGAGTATCTCAGTTTGTTGCTAATACTTCAAAAGTACCTTCCTCAGATAATTCAAGAATTGATATATCAAAAGTACCTCCTCATAAATCATAAACTGCAATTTTTTCATTTTTACCTTTTCAAGCTCCATAAGATAGTGCAGCAGCAGTAGGTTCATTTACTATTCTTTTTACTTCAAGACCAGCAATTTTACCTGCATTTATCGTAGCTTGTCTTTGGTCATCATTGAAATATGCAGGAACAGTAATAACTGCTTCAGTTACAGTTTGTCCTAAAAATTTTTCAGCATCTTCTTTTATTTTCATCAAAACATGAGCACCAATTTCTTCAGGTCTTACTTCTTTACCATCAAATTTAATCAAAGCTTCACCATTTTTACCTTTAACTACTTCAAAAGGTACATTTTTAATTTCATCAAGTACTTCATCATATTTTCTACCTATAAATCTTTTAGCAGAAAAAATAGTTCCAGCATGATTTGTAATTGCTTGTCTTTTAGCTGGAGTACCAACTATAATATTTCCATCTTTGTGAGCAACTATACTTGGAGTTGTTCTATTTCATTCAGCATTTGGTATAACTTTTGCTTCTCATGCTTCCATAAAAGCAACACAAGAGTTAGTAGTTCATAAATCTATTCAAATAATTTTTCCCATATTCAAAAAATTAAGTTTTAAAGTATTTTAGTGTCATTTTTATATGACTTGCATATATATTATCAAATTATTTTTTAATGTCAAAACTTTTTAGCACTTTTTTACATTATGTGCTAACTATCTAATTTTTGTGTTTTAAAATATACTATGATATAATTTATTTAACTTAATATTTTATATGAAATTATGGATGAATTAAATATAGAAAATGAATGAACTTCACTTCAAGATATGCAATTTTCAAATGAATTTGATAAATATGTTTATTATTTAGAACAAAAAAGAAGAGAAATAGATGATTTGATAAAATAAAAAGCACGCCTATGCGTGCTTTTTTGTTTTTGATTGAAACAGGCTCAGGCTGGGAAAAGGCTGAGTTGTGTCCCAACCATTTCTTCATCGGCTATTTCTTCTCGTCTCCTTTTTTCTGCTTCTTTTCTTGCTTTCATCATTGCAATTTTTTCTTGCAAAACAGCAATGATTTGCTTTTTCCTTTCTTGTTGTTCAATCGTCAAATTTGACGATTTGCAGAGTTCAGAATACTCTGTGTAAAGACATGAAGCTTCATGATCTTCTTTACACAGAGTTTCGATATTGCCACCTGGTAAGGGAAGTGAAAATCCCCAACCAAAGATTGCAAGTCGTGCTTGTTTCCCGGACATGTTTTACCCCTAGAATGGTTAGAAAAAAAGTGATTATTTTATATATCAAAAAAATAAAAAGTCAATGTTTTATTTTATAATTATTTATTATTTTTATAATTTGAGTACAATATAAACAATATAATTTTTATTGTAATTTAAAATGATTAAAATAATTAGTTTTGTTGATAGTTTTAAACATTATGAAGAGCCTATAAAAGAGTTTCAAAAAAGATTATGAAAGGATATTGATTTTATTAAATTAAAACCAAGTAAAAGAGTTGAAGTTAATGAAATTTTAAATGATGAATCAATAGAATTAAAAAAATATTTAGAAAAAACTAAATGATATAAAGTACTTTTATATATAGATAGTAAAACAATGGATACTATTGAATTTTCTAAATTTATAGAAGAAA